>CALVLG010000005.1 GCA_944336815.1 uncultured Bacilli bacterium
AGTATCTCTTGGTATTTTTCCGTTTTTGTACTTTCTTCCACAACCCCCGGACCATCAAAATTATAAACTTTACGCACTCTTCTTTTATATTTATCTTTACCATATAAATAAGCATACATAGCTAAATTGCCACCCTTACTATGGCCACCTAAATAAATTGAAGTATCACTTAACTTTAAAGCATTATTAAAATACATAACTGCTTTTTCTTGCGAATAAGTCGGATTTTCATAAATTATTTGAAAATCTTCTTTCCAACCCGAAACATTACTATCGGTCCCTTCAAAAGACAAATAAGTCACTCGATTAGGCAAGCGAAGCAATAAGGCACCAAATTGCCCATTACCATCAACACTTGCCACATAATAAGAAAGTTTTGTATGCCAAAAACGTTTTGCATCTTTTAACATTTCTATCAATTTATAAGAATTAGGAAATAACCAATCCTCTTTTTTAAAATCACTTTTATCATACTTTGCCAAAAATTGTTCGCATGCATCTTCTAAATAAATAAATTCATTTTTACTATTAGGAACTATTCCCAATAACTTTACATAACTAAGTAAAGAACATATTAAACTATCAACATCATTAAACGCCATTTCTTTAAAAGAAACATTTCCATAATATTGTAAATAAAAGAAAAGATTTTTCATAGTTTTCCTTTCCATTGTCGAAAATTGTATTTCCGCCAAAACTCTGCTATAATTATTCTATCATAGAAATGAGGTAGTTATGAAAAAAAAGAAAAAACTCAAAAAGAAACTTTTAAGTTATGCTCTAACTCTTTGTTTTACTCTTTTAATTATTGGCCTGCTTTATTTTGGCTATACTTTGTTTTTTAAGGAAAAAGAAAAAGAATTAAGCTTTTTAGAAACTGTCGAAACATCCACTTATCTAGCTATTAATAAATATGTTATTTATGGCATCCACATGAATTTTGAAGGATCATTTACTTTACCAGAAACAGTTTCTGAAATGAAACTTATTTTAACTAATGGCGAAACGGAAATAGAAATTCCCACCGAAATAACAAAGACAGAATCAAATTCCTATACATTCCAAACAAGTAAATCTATTAATGATGGTTTAGTTTTAGATAATCTTCCCCAAGGAAATTTTTATTTAATTTTAAAAACAACTAATTATAATGAAGAAAACGAAGAAACACATAAGTATTACTCAGTAACAAACAAAACTACCTATAGCGATTTAGAATACTACACATTAACAACTAATCAAAAAAACAATAAAATTGCCATTGAATGGAACACCTATTCTGAAATACCAACCTTAAGATTTAAAATTACCGAAGAGAAGCTCCCCGATGAAGTATATGACATAACTATTGACCCTGGCCATGGTGGTAATGATCCTGGCAAAACCGCTTGCAGTGATGGAAGCGAGCCAAATTATTTAGGCTACTGTCAAAGTGGCAATCTCGTTAAAGAGTCTACCCTTAATTTAGATGTTGCTTTAAAATTAAAAGAAGAATTAGAAACTTTAGGATATAAAGCTGCCTTAACTAGAGAAGAAGATAAAAAAGTAGGCATTTACGATAAGTTTGGCAGTGCCACAATGGCCAACGACACTAAATCAAAATTTAACATTGCTATTCATCACAATTCCTCTGGTTTTGGCACCGTAAAAGGCTTAGAAGTATATATAGCCAATGATACAAAACTAGATTTGGCCCACAAATTTGTAGAAGAAATTACCACAAATGCAAACACAACTTCTTCAACTATGGCTCTTCATAAAGTTGACGATGGAATATATCAAAGATTTTTTACCCCCGAAGAAATAGCTAACGATGATGTTCAACCAAGTAATAAAACAACAAATACAATTTATTATTATTACATTAGAGAAGTAGGCGGAATTTCCACTAATGCCACAAATGACGGCCGTTATTCACCAACTTATCCTAAAAATGAACATTACAATTCTAATAATACCGCAGAATCTTACCTCTTTGAATTAGGCTATATGGATAACTTCCAAAATCTCCAAAACATTATCAACAACCCAAATGGATATGCTAAAGGAATAGCTAATGGTTTAAAAGATTATTTAACTGAAATAAAAAATATATGATATAATAAGTTCCTAACGAAAGGAGCTTTTTTATGACATCAGCCAAAATATTTATTGGCAATATTTACACCATTACTGCTTGTACAATTTTAGAAGAAGAAGTAACCGTTAATCACAGAACATATAAAATTAATAAACAACAACAAGTTGAGCCAAAACAAATTTTAATTAAATTAAAAGAAAATGAATTTATTCGCTTAACTGATTTTCAACCATATTTTTATTTAAGAAATGTTTTTCCAACTTTTTTTAAAGAAAAAATTATCCAAAACTATAATATAAATAATCTAAAAACTGGTTATCAATATATTAAAGAAGATGAATTAGTCCCTTATATAAAAATAACCGCATCACAGCAAATAAAAATTCCTGTTTCACTAAGAAGAATAAAAAAGAAGCAAGCTAAATAATTAAATCTTAGCTTGCTTTTTCTGTTAAATGAATTTCTAAATCTTTATAATCGCCATTACGATAAACGGTTACTTTCATAGAATCACCAATATCATGATTATATAATAAATAACGTAAATAAGCTAAATTAGAAACTTCTTGATCATCAACTTCCACAATTACGTCTCCATTTTGCATTCCACCAGCTTTAGCTGGACTATTATCTTGAACTTTATTTACGTAGACACCAGAAGTAACACCTAATTTAATGATTGTTGAATAATACATATCGGAAACATTAATCATTTCAATTCCTAATACTGGTCGTTCAATTGATTCCCCGTTTTCTAATTTTTCCGCATAATTTAAAGCAGTTTCAATCGGAATTGCGAACCCCATCCCTTCAATACTAGCCGTTGAAGATAAGCCACTTGAAGAAAGTTTAAGGGAAGTAATACCAATAACCTCACCATTAGCATTAACCAAAGGTCCACCAGAGTTACCTGAATTAATAGCCGCATCAGTTTGTAATACGCTCATCATCATATCCGAAACATTTGAGTTTTCGGTAGAAACACCAACTAACCGATTCTTTCCAGATAATATACCTCTTGTAACGGTTCCTGAATAAGCACTAGCATCTATAGGCGCACCGACAGTAAATACAGTATCACCAACTCTTGCTTCTTCACTACTACCCATTTCGGCAACTTTTGATACTTCTTTGGCATCTAAAGATAAAACTGCAATATCCGAATACACATCGCTTCCTTCAACCGTTGTTTCAATTTGTCTTCCATCCGTAAATTCGGCTACAATTGAATCACCAGATTCAATAACATGATTATTTGTTAAAATATAAGCTAAATGGTCGTCCTTTTTATAAACAAAACCTGTCCCCGTTGAATAAAGTTGATTATTTTTATACGTTTTAACAACAACAACGGCATCATAAATCTTATCGACCGCATCAGCTAAACCGGTATCTGTAATCGTAACATTTTTTATTTCTTCAGAAATCGTTTTTACAAATGGATCAGGGTAAAAATACATTAAAGCATATAATCCGCCTGCTCCTACAAAAAACATTACAATAGCAATAACTACAACTTTCGCAGTACTCATGCCATTTTTTTCTTTTCTTTCCATTATAATCTCACCATCTCCCCATAATTAATTGGAAAGCCCATTCTATCCAGAACTTTGTCTACTGATATAACTTTAAGACGATCGGCTAAAATTTGAATTTCATATTCAAATTCACTCATAAACAAGAAAAAATCTTCTTTTCGTAACAACTGCTTTAAAATAATTACCACGGCAAATAAATCTCGTTTCCCATAAATATACTCATCATTAACTTTTGGAATTTCTAATTGTTCATGATATTTCGTATCTTCAATATCTCTTTGAGCTTTATGGTCAAACAAAATATCCTCATGAGCACATAAATTTCTAAAATTTGCTAAAATTGGAAAATACACTAACAACTGTTCCTTATCAACATGAAAGTCTTTCGCAATACTAACTTGATCTTCCGGTTTTAAGATTTGGTAAAGCTCGCTTACTATACCAAAAGATAAAACTTTAACCGCAATCCACAAAGGGACATAGCCATACTTTTGCAAATAATGAAGTGTTGCTTGATGTTGGCCACCATTAATTCTTATTTGCCGTTTCATTTTTCTAAGTAAATCATCAATTTGTTTCTTTCTTTTTCGATCATTCACAAAATTCTTCGCGTTTAAATATTCATCTTCATGAATTCCATATTTTCCCGATAAATTATATGCCATAATACTTTTAATATTATTTTCAATAATCAATAAATTTTTAAAAACAATATTTCGAATATGGCGATCAAATTGAAACATCGCATACAATTCTTCAAAAGTCGTTCCCGGCAAAAACAATTTTTTGGTCATACTTTCCATGAATAACAAACGATACCCACTAATAAAAAAATAATTCTCTCTAAGCAAAATATCCTTTGTTTCATTCTCATCAGAAATTATAAGCCCTTTACCTTGTAATATTTTAATTTGTTCGTCCAGATTTTTAAATGTTTTAGCCATCCTAGCACCCCATATCTTAAAACATTATATCACAAAGTACAATGCTATTGTAAAAAGATTTCTTGACAAAATTGTTAGGTAATTGTGAAAATTATATGAAATTTTTAAAAGTATGCTAAAATATTTACAAGGAGGATACTATGCCATCAATAGTAACACATTATTTTTTTGCCAAAGATGCCTCAAAAAATATAAAACAAAACATTGATATGGACACTTATCTCTTATTTGCCCAAAGTTTTGATTTACTATTTTATTATCAATTTCTAACCCCTTGGAAAGGAAAAGAAATTAGAAATCTAGGCCATACAGCTCAAAATAAAAACACGAACCTCTATTTTGAAAACATTCTTAAATATATTAAAGAAAAACGTTTAGAAAAAAACCCCCAAGTTTTAGGATACCTCTATGGTAGTCTAACCCATTATATCTTGGACAAAACTTGCCACCCATTTATCTTTTATTACACTGGTGACTTTAAAAAAAACAAAAAATATTGGGGTTTACATGAAAAAATGGAAGTAACAATCGATGCTTATATTTACGAGACAAAAACTAGTCAAAGTTTAAAAAAAGCCCATTTAGCTAACAAACTTTTACCTAAAGTCAGATTTTCTCCAGAATTAAAAAACTCTATTGACTTTACTTACGAAAAAACTTTTAATCAAAAAAAAGCCTCAATTATCTTAGCAAAAGCAATAAAAACAGGTAATTTTTTACTTAAATATGGCGTTACAGACCGAACGGGAATAAAAACAGCCCTCTATTCTTTGTATGATAATCTTTTTAAATATAAAGGTTTTAAATTAACAAACTTAAGTTTCCACATAACTAACATAGACCTAAAATACCTAAATTTGAACCACGAAAAATGGTACTACGCTGCAAATAAAAAAATAAGCAGCAATTCTTCTTTTAACGATTTATATTCAACTGCTTTAGAAGAAATCAAACTTATTTTTAACGAAATAAATAGATATTTAACCAACCAAATATCCTTAAAAAAGCTTTTAAATATAATAAAGGATACCTCTTATGTTACAGGTCTACCTTTAAAAGAAAAAAAAGAAAATACTTATTTTAAATTTTAACAAGACTATTTGCCAGCGTATCAACAAACTTTTCAATATATTCATCTTGCATAAATAACGACCGTTCATAATTATTTGATAAAAAACCACACTCAACTAAAACCCCAGGTATTTTTATTTTCGAATACATATATATTGTATTCGCTATTTTTTTAATCTCACGATTTGTTTTTAACTCATTATTCATAAAATTTTGCACGTAACTAGCTATAACTTTATTTTTTTTATTAACATCAGCATAAAACAATTGAACCCCACGATATTGTTTATCACTCAAATAATTCATGTGAATGGAAATATAATAATCAGCTTTACTATTATTAATAAAAGAAATCCGATGATCAAAATCACTTTTTTTACGATAAAGAGCCTTAGGAGACCCTAAGTCATAATCACCTTCTCTAGTCATCAAAACACTACCGCCTAATAAAATGATTTTTCTTTCTAAAGCCTTTGCTATTTTCAAATTCAAATCTTTTTCATAAATGCTTCCAACAACAGTTCCTGGATCTACCCCGCCATGACCAGCATCAATTACAAAAACCTTGCCGGAAAGCGGAAAACTAGCTTCTACTTGATAAAAAGAAAAAAAGGAAGCTACCAATATAAATAAAAACAAACATCCATAATTTCTCATATTAAATTATATTCTTGACCAAATAAAAACATTAAAAAACCTCATAAGCATTAAACTTATGAGGAGAAAACATATATTAACGTTTACTAAATTGTGGAGCACGACGAGCTTTTTTAAGACCATACTTTTTACGTTCTTTAACTCGTGGGTCTCTCGTAATCATACCAGCAGGTTTTAAAATTTTACGATAAGCAGTATCAGCAGTTTGATCCGTATTAGCATCAAATAACAATAAAGCTCTTGTAATACCTAAACGAATAGCACCAGCTTGACCAGCATATCCGCCACCTTTTACAACAACTTCAATATCAAAACGATTTTCGTTATTAGTTAAAGTTAAAGGTTGTTTTAAGTCCAAAACTAAAATTTTATCAGGCATATATTCATTAACGTCAACACCATTAACAGTAATATTACCTGTTCCACTTGTTAAGGTAACTTGAGCAACTGCTCTTTTTCTTCTACCTGTAGCTTTCCAACTTTGTTTTGCCATAACTTCCTCCTTAATCAACTTTCATAACTTCTGGTTTTTGAGCTTGATGTTTATGATCTTCACCACGGTATACAAATAATTTCTTTCCCATAGCTCTGCCTAATCTTCCATGAGGAAGCATTCCTTTAACAGCTCTTTCAACCATTTCTTCTGGATACTTTTGAATCATTTCTTGTGCATTACGTTCTCTAAGACCACCTGGATAACCTGAATGATTATAATACATCTTATCATTTAATTTGTTACCAGTAAGTTTTACCTTATCAGCATTAATGATGATTACATAGTCACCACAATCAACACTAGGAGTATAAGTAGCTTTATGTTTACCTCTTAAAACTGTAGCAGCTTTAGTAGCAACACGACCTAAAACTTTATCCTTAGCATCAATTACATACCATTTACGTTCTACGTTTTCCTTTTTTTGTAAAAATGTACTCATTTTTAAATTCCTTTCATCTTTCCATCTAATCTTGGCTTTCCCAAGGCCTTAATTTTCCGGATAAATAAAATGTACCATTTAAAATTATAGGCGAAACATCACCAAAAGTCAAACAAAAATGCATAAATTTAATACTGAACATTAATTAAATACAATCCTTGAGCTGGAACAACCGCAAAACTACGTTTTTCTAACGGCTTTTCTATCGCTAATTTCACCTCATCCACATTAACTTTTCCCATTCCTACATCTAACAAAGCTCCAACTAAGTGGCGTACCATATAACGATAGAAAGCTCTGCCGGTAAACGAAATTTTCAAAAAATCATCACTTACTTTAAAAGATATATCATATATTTCCGTTTCATAATTTTCTCTAGTTCCCGAAACAAAATTTCGAAAATCATGATGCCCCAAAAATAATAAACTACACTCTTTCATTTTATCTATATCAAGATTCTGATATACCGTTAAGGCATAATTGCTTAAAAAAGGATTTTTCTTTTTTAATAAAAGTACATATTCATATCTTTTTTTTAAAACATCTCTTCGGGCATGAAAATCACTAGAAACTTCTTCTAAACTTTTCACAACTATACCGTCACTCAAATTACGATTTATAATATATTTTAACTTTTCTAATGAAATATCTAAAGAAAAATCAAAATGAACACATTGATCTATGGCATGAACTCCTGCATCTGTCCTTCCAGAACCATGAACCATAACTTCTTCACCAGCTATTTCACTTAATACTTCCTCAATTTCATTTTGAATACCTTTACCATTATTCAATCGTTGAAAACCAAGATATTTGCTTCCATCATAAGCAATTCTAGCTAAAATACGCATATTATTACCTCATTTCACTGCCCTATAAATAGCCTTTAATGTTTCATTAAAAGTATAATCATGATCAACTTGATGCCCTTTCTCTTCAAAATACTTAACTAATTGTACAGTAAAAGGCATATCTACATGCTTATAAATTTCATCATCATAAAAGTCTTCAATCAATTTATATTTACCATTATTCGTAAATAAATAAAAACTTTTCACTGTTTCACATACAAAATTCATATCGTTTTCTAATAATACTACCGCTATATGATGTTTATAAATCATATTTCTAAATAATCTAACAAAATATTCTCTTTCACTGTAAATCAAATCTTCAAAAAAATGTTCACAAACAATTACGTTTTTTTGTAAAAGTAAATTTTTAGCTAATTCAACTTTCATTTTTTCTTGATTTGTAAGAGCCTGCAAAAAAACGGGATAAACCTGTTCTTTTAATTTAACTAACTGTAAAGCTTGTTTAATTTTTGCTTGACTTTCATTTGTTATCACTTGCAAATATTCTAAAACAGTTTGTTTATTAGAATAAGAAGGAAGATAGACAAAACCATCGTTTTCTAATGATGCACATAACTTTAATTTTTTTGGAAAATTAACTAAGATAGAAATTGTTTTTTCTTGTTTTAATAAAGACCAATCTATTTCCATAAAGACCTCTCCAATTCTTCCTTAGAAAAACACAACCCCTCAACCAAGCCATAATATCCAAGTTGAGTACTCATGTTTACATAAAAAGGTAATGAAAAGCCTAATCGTTTCATAATTTTCTCTTCTTTATAAACTTGGCCTCTTTCGCCCTCAATTGCTATTTTACCATTTTTTAAAACTTGTATATATTGAAAAAAAGATGTTTCTTCAATATGACTCGTTACATAAAAAAGTTTAATTCCTTCATCATTTATAAAACTAATAAATTCTTCTAGTTCTTGATAATTAAGAAAAAAATGCAAATTTTCGCAAAAAAGATAATGGGGCTTTGCCATAACTTTTTTCATTAAAGCCACCCGATAAGCAAAATTTTCCGATTTTAAAAAATTATCTAAAAATGTTTGTTCTTTCTTTGTTAGACTATCATATTGAAAAGCAAGTCTATAATCAGCTGCATTTTCTTTTTCTAAAAAATAAAATGCAATTTTAGCATTACTATCAAATAAATTAGCATTCTTATACAATGCCTTTAATAAAAGTGATTTCCCTGACCCACTTTCACCTAGCAAACAGACATTATGATAATGTGAAAAATCTAAAGAATAATCACTTATTAAATTATTCCCGCTTAATTGCAAATCAAACAAATTAATTTTACAATAATTATCCATAAACACCACTATAAAATATTTTAAGGCAAAAAAAAAAGAAAAGAAAGAAAAACTTTCTATTTCTTGTCATCTGGTAATTTAATAATAAATTCCCCCGGTAAAGAGTACATATATTTTTCTCTTGCATAACGAGCCACATAATCAGGATCATGAAGTTTAGTTACTTCACTAGTTAAACTTTCTTCTTCCGATAAAAGTTCATCATAATAACTTGTAAGATAAGCAATTTCTTGTTTATTACTCATAATTTGCAACCAATCACCAAAAATAGTTGCTACTGAAAGTCCAACTAACCCAACAAAAAAAACCGCTAATACTAAAAATCTTTTTTTGGCTTTTTGTATCCCTTTCTTTTTATTCATATTCTTCACCTGTTTATACTCTTGTAACACACTATAACACTAGCGAAAAAACTTTTCAACTTTTACAGACCTTATTTTAGGAAACTTTACATATTTTTTAACTAAACTATACATTGAAAAGCCAAAAAACACAAAAGCTAAAAAATATGGATGTAATACACCATCATTTAATTGATACATTATATAAACATAAAGTAATACAATATTTAAGACAAACAAAATTGTCGTTATGTATCGTAAAAAGGTTGCATAAGTATCGGTTAATTTAAAATGCCATATTGTTAATATATGGAAACCAAAACCAAATAAAAAGGAAAAAAGAAAAGATAATAATTGCGTTATTTCGTCCATCACTTAAATAATTTAGCCATAAAACTCTCTTCTTTAGCTTTGGCTTTCCCATTTTCTAAATACTGATAACTATCAATTTTTCCTTTTATTCGGACATTTCCATCATGCGTATCTAATTTTAATATTTCTAACCCTGAACCTTTTAATAACAAAATTCCCATAGTTGTTTCAAGCAAAAATTCTTCTGCATCAAAGCTTTTAATTTTTTTCACACCTGTTAAATAAATTTCCCGTCTATCCAATATTTTAACTTCATGATTAGGAGCTACTAACGGAATGTTTTTATCATTTTCCATAAGATCACCTAAAAATATATATGCCAAAAATTAATACTTTAGACCAATAAAAAAATTCTAGTTTCCTAGAATTATTCTTCTGCATCTGGTTTATTATATTCATCCAAAATAGCTTCGGTAAACATTGCACGAACATCTGGATTAATTGGATGACAAACATCTCTATATTCACCTGTCGCCGTTTTTCTACTTGGCATCGCAATAAATAAACCGTTGTCACCTTCAATAATACGAATATCATGAATAGCAAAGGCATCGTCAATTAATACAGATGCAATACCTCTTAATCTTGAATTTTCTTTTGTGATCTTACGAACACTTACAGATGTAATTTTCATCATTAACTCTCCTTCTAAAGTTACTAAACTTATAAATATTGTATAGCATAAAATTATAAAATTCAAGAACTTTACGCCAATTTAACAACAACATCACCAATTATCACGTCTGAATAATTAAAACTTTTCTGCGTCCCATTTACAAGAACTGTAAAAACATAAGGATAAACACCTGTCACTACCCCATAATATTCAAAATTTTTATTACGGAGCCCATAAACTGTAACCGTCACGTTTTTATGTAAAAACCGGGCCATTTTCTCCCTAACAATATCTAAATTCATAAACACTCCTCTCATCTTGGAAATCCAACGTACATCATTCCATTACTAATTATTCCCCCCATACCATTGGCACCATACTTTGTTTTGGCAAGCAGACTAACCAAATCAATTTCTTTATTCCGTTCACTTGTCGCTAAAACACAAGCAATAATAGCCGGATCTAATGCATGAATATTTACTCTTTTAGGTGAACTAGCAAAATTGGCCCCGGCTCGAATAAGTTCCTCATAATCACTTTGACAAGCCCCCGCAATAATTACCAATTTTTCATGACTTTTTTCATATTTTCGCGCCTCTTTAACCGCTTTAACAAAATTCTCCGTATTTTTATAATTTTTTATATCATGAATTCCACCCTTTTTAGGATAATACGCATCATGTCCCGTAATAATGACAATATCTGGTTGATACTCAATTAGTAAAGACCTGATTTGCTTACTAACTTCCTTTTCTTCAATTTTTTTACCAATAGCTAACACTTTATTTTTTTTATAAAATTCTAAACATCTTTTTAAATAATCTTCATCAGCATCGATATGTAATATTTTCCCTGGCAAATAAAAAAAATCTCCTCGTTCTAAAAAAGAAGCTAATAAAGGTTCATCATCACTTTCCCGATCACTAGGAACATAAAGCACTAAATCTTCTAAAGGTGTATCGGCATAAAGTCTTACTTGAACACCTTTTAAGTAGGCTGTTTCGTTCCGAATACTAAGAATTTTAAACACAACGTCATGATTATAGCTTATTCTTGTTACTAAATCGCCAACTTTAAAAGTCATGCTTCTTCACCTAAAAAAATATATGAAAAAAACTAGTAAAACTTTACTAGTTAAGCGCTTCATATATTTGGACAAACACTTCATAAGGAATTTCTTCCGCCCGCACATTTAAAGAAAAATCATTTTTTTCTAAAACAAGCCTAATTTTCTCCCAAGCATAATCTTTTAAATTGTTATGCAAAGTTTTTCTTTTTTGCTGAAAAGCCTTTTTTAAAAAGGCAAAAAAGTTCTTTTCATTTATCGGAACAATTTTATCTTTTCTTTTTAAACAAATGACACTACTAATAACTTTAGGTTCGGGACTAAAACATTTAGGTGAAACATCAAACAACCGCTTAATATCAAAATAATGTTGTAAATAAACGGTAAAATAACCATAATCTTTGCTCTTTGGCTTAGCCGAAAATCTAAGGGCAACTTCCTTTTGAACCAACAAAACCATGGCTGAAATAACAAGACCACTTGACATCAAATGTTCAATAATAGGCGTTGTTATGTAATAAGGTATATTTGCTACAACATAAATGTTTTGATAAGGTCTAATAATATCCTTTTTTAAATTAGCTTCTAAAAAATCGCCATAAATAATTTTTACTTTTTCACTTACAAAAGGCTCTAAAAAACTTTCCATTCGTTTATCTATTTCATAACATAATAAGTCACATTCTTTTTTGCTTAAATATTTCGTTAATGCCCCTTTACCTGGCCCAATTTCAATTATTAAATCGTCTTTTGTAACATCTACCGCCCTGGCAATATTAAGCAAAATATTTTCATCTTTTAAAAAATTTTGTCCCAAACTTTTTTTTGCTTGTACTTTTTCCATAAAATCACCAAACTTATGTCCATCATATCATAAACAAAAGAAAAAAGTCCATATAACTATGAACTTTACTCATTCCAACCAAACCGTAAAACATCATAACTTTTTGTTTTACGCCCTACATATTTATAAGCATCTTCTTCACTAGGCATTAATAAATCTAAATCATTTCCCAAAACCCCACGATCTAAAACAATCGCAATAATTGGTTCGGAAGATATATTAGGAAGCTCAAATCGAACAACTGAACCACAAGGAAGATTACTAGAAGAAGCAACTATTCTTACAGTTCCATATTCACTATCTGGATAGGTCGTTGTTCCATCTTTAACATAATACCTTGAACAAGCCAAATTCCCACTACACAAAGGACAATTAGCTCCATATCCAGTTATATCACCCGTAAAAGTGTCTTTAGCGCTATATAAATCATTTTGAATATCTTCTTCTAATTTTAAAGCCATTGTTGAAAGATTAATTACCCGATTACTTGCATTATTAGCCACAGAAGAATATTCTTTAGAAGTACTAACATTAGCAATAAAAACAAATAAAACTAACAATAGGCCCTGTATAGTAAGACAAATATTTCTTTTTACTTTGGCCATATACACACCTCGTCTTATAAAGACATCATATCATAGCTAATTAAAAATGTCAAAAAGAGCTCTTATATTTTCATTGGTAATTTTTGATAATTCTTCTAAAGAAATATTTAGATAATCACATATAAAGCGGGCAATTATAATAATATTTTTAGGACTATTTTTTTCCCCTCTAAAAGGATGTGGTGTTAAATAAGGACTATCTGTTTCTAAAATAATATCATGAATTATTTCTGGTAATAATTCTTTTAAATGACTATTTTTAAAAGTAACTACCCCATTTATTCCTAACTTATACCCCATTTTAAGGTAAATCTTTGCTGTTTCTAAACTTCCCGAAAAAGAATGAATAACTCCTTTTACCATCGGATATTTTTTTAAAATAGCAATTGTATCTTCGGTCGCATCCCTAGAATGAATAACAACTGGTTTATGATATTTTTGGGCCAATTCTAACTGCTTTATAAAAAGTTCTTGCTGGGCTTCTTTATTATCTTTACTATAATGATAATCTAAACCAATTTCACCAATTGCAATTATTTTTTCCTCGTTTAAATTTTTTTCTAAAAAAGCCAAATCATTTAAAGTATAACTATCAACAACTTCAGGATGAATTCCTAAGCAACCATATACATTAGGGGCTGATTGGACTAACTTTAAAACTTCTAAATTACTTTTATGATCGCACCCGGCCACAAAAAATCTTGTAACACCCTCTTCTGTTGCGTCATTAATAACTAAAGATATATCTTCATAATATTCTTTATAAAGATGACAATGCGTATCGGTAAACATCTACTTATTTTCCTCGATATTTTGAAGCATTTTAGGAATATCTAAACGCATAAAAATTGGTTTTGCCTCTAAAACTTGATATACACTATCTAAAACAAATTTTTCTTCTTTATTATCGACATTAATTTGTCTTAATATTTCTTTTGAAGTATCTGGTAAATAAGGTTCTAAATAAACAGCACAAACTCTAATTCCTTCTAATAAATTATATAAAACGGTTTCTAAACGTTCCTTTTTCTCATCATCTTTAGCTAAAACCCATGGCATAGTATCATCGATATATTTATTGCTAGCCCGAAGTGTATCAAAAATTTCATCAATTGCTAACCCTACTTCTAAATGAGCCATTTTCTTTTCAACACGATCACTTAAACTATTAATTTTTTCAATATATTCTTGGTCCATCGTATCACTAATGTTTTTATTTGTAACTTTACCCTCAAAATATTTATTTGCCATTGAAATCGTTCGATTGACTAAATTACCTAAAACATTAGCTAAATCACTATTAATTCGTTCCATAATAAGCTCATAACTAATTGTCCCATCACTAGCAAAAGGAATTTCATGAAGCAAATAATAACGAATTGCATCTACGCCAAATAAATTAACTAAATCATCGGCATACATGATGTTTCCTTTGCTTTTACTCATCTTATCATTATTCATTAGTAACCAAGGATGACCAAAAACTTGTTTAGGCAATTCTAAACCTAAGGCCATCAACAAAATAGGCCAATAAATTGTATGAAAACGCAAAATATCTTTTCCAATTAAATGTAAATCAGCCGGCCACCATTTCTTAAATTCTTCATTCCCACCATTAATATCATATCCAGCAAAAGTTATATAGTTAGATAAAGCATCAATCCATACATAGACAATATGTTTATCATTAAATGGAACCCGAACGCCCCAATCAAAAGTCGTTCTTGAAACACATAAATCTTGTAAACCAGGTTTCAAAAAATTATTAACCATCTCATTTTTTCTTGATTCTGGTTCTATAAACGTTGGATGTTCTTCATAATACTTTAATAATCGTTCTTGATATTTAGACATTTTAAAGAAATAGGACTCTTCACTTCTTTTCGAAACTTCCCGCCCACAATCTGGACATTTCCCATTAATAAGTTCTTTTTCCGTCCAAAAAGACTCACAAGGTGTACAATACCAACCTTCATAACGATCTAAATAAATATCCCCTTGATCGTACAATTTTTGAAAAATATCTTGAACAACTTTTTTATGATGTGCATCTGTAGTTCTTACAAATTTATCATAACTAGTATTCATAATATCCCAAATATTTTTTATCTCTGCCGCCTTTTCATCAACAAATTCCTGTGGTGTCATCTTTGCTTCTTTAGCTTTTTCTTCAATTTTTTCCCCATGTTCATCTGTACCTGTTTGAAAATACACATCAAACCCTTTTAATCTTTTATATCTGGCAATTGCATCTGCCAAAACAATTTCATAAGTATTACCAATATGTGGTTTTCCAGAAGCATAAGCTATAGCTGTTGTAATATAATATTTTTCCATAATATCTTCCTTTCCAAAATTATTTCCCGGGAAATAAAAAAAATCATGAACATAAGGACGAGTAAAATACCCGTGGTACCACCTTATTTCATGATATTATCATGCCCTCTTCTTATAACGTCCGAGAAACGATTCAACTCCAGAGCCATCTTCTATAATCAGACTTTATCTACTTTCACCAACCATAGATTCTCTAAAAAAGCCTTAATTATATACTCTTTCCTTCAACATTGATTAAACATATTTTACGAATTTTAAGAGAAAAAGTCAATTATAGATTTACTAAATTTACAAAACATCTAATTTATGAACAATAAGTTGTTTTAAAAACTCCCCAAATTTCTTTTGTTCAAGTGCCAATTGATTATCACTAATTATTAATATAAGTCCGACGACATCTGTTGATACTATTAAAGGCAATGCATAATAATAACTAGGATCGAGTTCTTGAAGCAACTTTTCTTTGCTATGAGACTCATAACTTTCTCTTGTATCTAACAATTTCTGTAAAACAGAAGAAATTTTTAAATGTAAATAATTATTTTCACAAGCAGCAATAACTTCTTCCCGATCAAAAACCAAAACGTTATACCCCATTATATCTTTAGCAAATGAACACAAGAGAATAGCTAGTTCTTGATAATTAACTAACCGTGAATGCTTTTGTAAACATATCCCTTTATCACTAATAAATATTTCTAAATTTTCTCCATCACGAATTCCTAAACTTCTTCGTATTTCCTTTGGTATAACAATTCTACCTAAATCATCTATTTTTCTAATGACACCCGTATCTTTCACAAAAAGTTCCACTCCAATCTAACAAATATTTTGGAGTATTTTCACAAATTTATACTTCTAAATCTAAAGCAATTTTTTGAAACAAAGCCACTATATCATAAATAAAATGTTTTTTCATTTGTAATAAATTTAAAGAAATAAATATTTTCTTATTTTCGTACTTTAATTGAAATTTAGGATTAATACTATATGCTTCCAAAAATAATTTATCCCCTTTAATTTTGGCCGATATTTCCTCTGGTAAAGCAATTGTAATATTTCGCTCATTTTGTCTTACATCAGTAATTTTTAAACGTTCAGCAATCTTTTCAAACCATTCTTCATACATATATATTTCCATTTCTTTAGTAACTGTTCCAAATCGGTCTTCTAACTCTTTCTTAATTTTTTCTAATGTTTCATAAGAATCTATTTCATTAATCATTTGATGAATTTCAATTCGTACTGATTCATCTTCGACATACTCTTTAGTAATATGCGTCTCAACATTAATTAAAGATTCTTTTTCATCATCTTCTATTACTTCTTCACCTTTTAAACGTTTCATTTCCTCTTCAATCATCTTCATATAAAGATTAATTCCGATTGAATCAACAAAGCCAGCTTGTTCACTACCTAAAATATCCCCGGCACCACGTATAGATAAATCACGCATGGCAATCTTATACCCACTACCAAGTTCGGTAAAATCACGAATAGCTTGTAATCTTTTAACAGCTATATCATTTAATAATTTATTTTTTTGATACATCAAATACGCATAAGCAATTTTATCGCTCCGACCTACTCTTCCTCTTAACTGATATAATTGACTAAGGCCAAAATAATCGGCATTATAAATAATTAAAGTATTAGCATTTGGAATATCAATTCCCGTTTCAATAATCGTTGTACTAATTAAAATATCGAACTTATGAAGAACAAAGTCTTCCATAATAGTATCAAGTTCTTGTTTATTCATCTGACCGTGGGCATAACGAATTTTAGCCTCTGGAACAAGTTTCCTAATTTTATAAAACATTTCTTCAATTGTTTCCACCCGATTATATAAGATAAAAGATTGACCATTTCGAGCCAGTTCTTTATATAAGGCATCTTGAACTAGCAAATCATTTTCCGAAACCACATAAGTCTGCACAGGATAACGATTAATTGGTGGTGTGTCAATAATAGATAAATCCCTTAATCCCGACAAAGCCATTTTAAGTGTTCTTGGTATAGGTGTAGCAGATAAAGTAAGAACATTAACATCGTTTTTATAATTTTTAATTTTCTCTTTATGTGTAACTCCAAAACGTTGTTCTTCATCGACAATAAGTAACCCTAATTTTTTAAATTTAACATCATCACTTAAAAGACGATGTGTTCCAAAAATCATATCTATTTTACCATTTTTTAAATCTTCTAATATTCTTTTCGTCTCTTTAGGGGTTGTAAAACGATTTAATAATGCTATTTCGATTGGATAATCTTTAAATCTTTCTAAAGCAGATTCATATTGTTGTTTAGATAAAATAGTTGTTGGACATAAATACATAACTTGATACCCATTAAAAACGGTTTTAAACATTCCGCGAAAAGCAACTTCCGTTTTACCAAAACCAACATCACCACATAAAAGCCTATCCATCGGTATAGAAGAATCTAAATCTTTTAAAACATCATGAATAGCTCTTGTTTGATCTCTAGTTTCATCATAAACAAATGACTTAGCAAACATCTCTTCTTCCGGATAATCTATATAACTTGGTCCTTTAATCTGACTTCTTTTAGCATATAATACAAGCAACTCTTTTGATATATCATGCAATCTTTTTTGAATAGAGGCCTTTTTCTTTGTCCAAGCTGTTGACCCAAGTTTATTTATTTGAGGTTTTAAACCATCTTTATCACTATATTTATAGATTGTTGATATTTTTTCAACTGGAACATATACTTTATCATTACCCAAATAAGCTATTTGAATATAATCTTTTTTAATACCATGATTACTTAAAGTAACTACACCACTATAAACCCCTATTCCATACGTTCGGTGAACAACATAATCACCTAAAGATAAGGCTTCTAAACCAGCTATTTTTTTCCCAATCCGAATAGGGTTTTTATAAGTTTTCTCTTCCTTAATTTCCTCAATATCAAACTCCGAAATAACTACCAAATCATCAACAACAAAACCATGATTTATTTTACTTTTATATATTTGGATCTTCCCAGCAAGAACGTTTAATTCTCTTAATAAAATAGCATCTGGAAAAATTTCCCGAATAATTTTAATTTGGGAATCTTTAGACAAGACAAACAAAACAGTTTTATGTTTTAAAATATAACCTTCAACAACTTCTTTTAATTTTTGATAGTCACTCCGAAAATTCAAAATTTCTTCAGTTTGAAACTTTATAACCCTTTTTTCCAAACTATTAGTAACTTGATTAATATATAAAGTTTTAGCTGGATGTAATTCTTCCAAAAACCAAAAATATCTTTTTCCTGGCGTTTCTTCTTCTTGATTATAATTCATTGCTTCTTCATTTAATTTGTCATAACTTGTTAAAATAAGTTCTTTATCAAACATAATTAAAGTTGTATTTTCCATATAATCATATAAAGAATTAGGCGTACCAGTTTCTATTTCATCATTTGCTTCAAAACGAACTTCATCAACACTTTTTAATGATAATTGTGTTTCTTCATCAAAAAAGCGAATTTCTTCTATCGTATCCCCAAAAAATTCAATTCTAATCGGATGTTCTTCACTTGGTAAAAAAGCATCAACAACAAAGCCCCGAACCGAATATTCTCCTGTAGAAGTAACAATCGAATCTCTTTCATATCCCAAATCTTCTAATAATTTAACGACATCATCTCTTGGAATATCCATCCCTTTTTTTAATGTAACCTCTAATTTACTTTGTTCTTCTTTATTAGGTAAATAATGAACGTATCCCATTAAATTGGTAACAACAATGTGTCGGCCCGTTTTTAGCTTCTCTAAAGTTTCTAATCTTTTTAATTTTAATTCTGGCGAAACAGCTAAAGCTACCGACGTAAAAAAATCATCCATAGGAAACAAAAGAACATCGTTTGTATATGTTTCCAACAATCTAAATAATTGATTAGCTAAATACAAATTACTTGTTAAAACAATTATGTTATTAGTACTTTTTTTAAAACATTCTAACACGTAAAAAACGGATAACTCTTGCGTTAATCCTTCCGTAATTGTTTCATTTTCAAACGAAAATTTATTAAAAATATCCATGTCTACCCCCTTTTATTAAAAAAATTCATTGTTTTATCAACACCATCTTTAATAAATGATGTAATTATTTTTTGATATAAAGAAAAACTTTCTTCTAAAGATTGTAAATCACTTTTTGAAAAATGCCCTAAAACATAATCAACAACATCACCGTTATCTTCATGTCCAATCCCTATTTTTAAGCGACAAAATTCTTCACTATGTAAAGCCGAAATAATCGATTTTATCCCATTATGACCACCAGAAGAACTATTCTTTTTTAATCGAAAAGTTCCAAAAGCTAAATCCATATCATCTTGAATAATTAAAATATTTTCTAAAGGAATTTGATAAAAGGAAACGATTTTTTGAACGGCAATCCCACTTAAATTCATATAAGTTAAAGGCTTTACAAACAAAACACTCTCACCTTCAATCTTTTGATTAGAAATTAAGGCTTGAAACTTCTTTTCTTCACGAAAAGACAACCCTAAAGAATCAAGTACCATAAACCCAATATTATGCCGTGTATTATCATACTCTCGCCCAAAATTACCTAGACCAACCACTAATTTCATAAATGATCCTCCTTTAAAAAAATACCTTGATATGTCTTAGCGTTTAAAATTGATACTGGTGGAAAAACTTTCACGCCATTTTTTCCATCTTTAACTAAACAAACTAAAACTATAATTGGTTTTAAATGAATATCAGAATAAACAAATTGAATCTTTTTCACCGCCATATGATATTTATTAGCCAAAAGAAAAATTTCATCAATTCTACTTGGCACATGCACTAAATAAAATCGCCCTTTTGTTTTTAATAAAAAACTTGCTTCAGCCATTAACTGTTCCAAAGTTAATGTTATTTCATGACGAGCCATACTTTTTAACATATTTTTATTTAAAAACTCTTCATTATGTACTTTAAAATACGGCGGATTAGAAACAACAACATCAAAATTATTTCCCGGGAAATAATTTTTAAGATTTAGTACACTATCATTAATTAATGAAATGCTTTTATCCATCTTGTTTTCTTTAATAGAATCAAGGCCTAAATCATAAATTTCTTTTTGAATTTCAACCCCATATATCTTTTTTTGATATTTATGATTAAGTAAAATAGGAATAACTGCATTTCCTGTACATAAATCAATAATATTCTCATCGTTTTTTCTAATCGTTACAAATTCAGCCAATAAAATTGAATCTAAAGAAAACTTAAATCCCTCTTCATATTGATATACCTTTAAATTCGGATAATCAAAGAGCCAATTAAGCTGCTTTTTCATTTTCTAAATAAATCTCCTTTACTTCCGAACCGATTAATACTTTATATTTGCGATTTAAAATATCAATTGAAACTACTTTTCCTTCGCCATAAGTAGTTTCTACTGTTTCCCCAACACTTGGCATCCCAGAAGAAGACATCGTATATTGTTCATCTTCATAAGCAAGACAACATAAAAGTCGCCCGCATGCTCCATTAATTTTTGCTGGATTTAAAGCTAAATTTTGATTTTTAGCCATATTCATTGTTACCGATTCTAAATGTGTAAGGTTATTAGCACAGCAAAGTTTAAGGCCACAAATGCCAATCCCCCCAACATGCTCAGCTTTATCCCTAGCCCCTACCTGTCTTAATTCAATTCGGGTATGATAAACACTTGCTAATTTTTTAGCGAGCTCCCTAAAATCAACTCGTTCATCAGCATAAAAATTAAATAAAAGTTGCTTTCGATCAAAAGTAAAACTTGCATCAATAAAATTCATATCCAAAGATAACTCTTTACTAAAATTTTTGGCTTTTTTCAAGGCTTCATCAGCATCTTTTAAATTAGTTAAATACTGATTATAATCTTTTTTGGTTGCAATCCTTAAAATATCTTTTAATTGCCCTTTATACATCAAAGCCTTCTCTTCATCTAAACGCGTCACCACTCTACCAAACTGCAACCCTTTTTCAGTTTCCACAATCACCGTTACCCGATTAGGAATTTTTAAATTATTACCATTAAAATAATAAGTTTTACCTTTATCATGAAATATCACACCATATATATTCATTCAATATCACCAACTTCCAAAACAAAACGGTCAAGAACCAAAGATATGTTTAAATTATAATTCAAATCATCAAGAATTTTAAGAATTATTTGTATTCTTTTAAAAATATTACTTTCTTTCTTTTTAGTTAAAAATTGTAAAGAAGAAAACAATTCTTTTAATTCTTCTGTTCCCAGCATCGAATAATAAATATTTTGATAAATAAATAGCATTGTCTTAAAAAATAAAACACAAGTATTTTTATCCTTAATTTCTAAACTTAAAACATCTTTATTATAAAGTAATGCCGCATCATGAGCAGTTTCTACTTCTAATATATATTGAATAGCTTTTTCAAATTGTTCATTAGAAAATTCTTCTTCACCATTTTTAACATAAAAATTGGCAAAAATTTGGCAACGGCTCTTAATTGTATCTATAACATTTTCTTTATTGTCTGCAACAAAAAAACCAATTATATGTTCTTCTGGTTCTTCAATAAACTTAAGCATTGTATTTGCACTAGAAGCATTAAGTTTTTCAGCATCCATAATAATATACATGTTATATTTAGAAAATACTGGCTTCGTTTGAAAGGCCTTCTTTAAAGATAAAATTTGCTCTTTTTTAATATTTATTCCATCTGGATAAACAGTAATTAAACTCGGTAAAGCCTTAGAACTAATTAAATGACATAAATTACATTTAGAACAACCATCTTCATATTTTTCTGGACAATTAATTCTTTTCAAAAATTCTAAAATTAATTGATAAGATTTATCTTTATCATTTGTTTCAAGCAAAAAAGCATGAGCTAACTTATTCTCATGAAATTCTTGAATTAATTCTTGAAAAACATTGTTGTCCACAATCGCTTCACCTAAAGTTATTTTACTATAAAATATAAAATAATTAAAGATGAAAGGCCCGGAATTCCTAATAAAGTCACAATTCCTACCGTTATAAAATTAATCGGAATATAAATATGCAAAGAAGAAATAAAATAATTTAACCCATACAACATTAAAAAAGCAAAAACAACCTTTTTTAAAATTGAATATATTTTTTTTAGCATCGTCTTTCCCTCTACTAAAGGATATGAAAAAAATCGGATTTTATTCCGATATAATTTTACGATCAAATAAAGCTTTATCAAGAGTAACCATATCTAAATATTCAATTTCTGCCCCCATCGGCAAGCCATAAGCTAAACGACTAATTACAACATCTTTCTTTTCAAAAATTTTTTTAATATAAAGCGTGGTTGTTTCACCTTCGATCGAGCTTTTTAAAGCCAAAATAATTTCAGGATGTTCTAATTTTTCTACTCGGGAAATTAACGAAGATAAATTAATATCATCTGCTCCAATGTTCATCATTGGTGAAATAAGACCGTTTAAAACATGATAAACGCCTTTAAAATTCCCTACCTTTTCAAAAGCAAAAGCACTTTTATAATCTTCAACAACACAAATCAAATTATGATTACGGTTAGAATCGTCACATATACTACATATTTCTTGATCGGTTAAATTACCACATATTGGACATGAATGTAACTCTTTTTTAGCTTGAACTAAAGCCTCACTCATTTTTAAAACATCTTCTAAACTCATATCCAAAGTTGCTAAAGCCATACGTTCAGCGCTTTTCTCACCAACTCCAGGAAGCTTTTTATAAGATTCTAATAAATTTTCAAAACTCTTTGGATAAACTTCCATTTTACATCAATCCATCTAACATTCCAGCATATTGACCCATTTTTGATTGAAATTCTTTATCAATTTTTTGTAAAGCATCTTTAGTAGCTAAAACAATAAAATCTTCTAAAAGTTCAATATCAGCTGCTTCAATATTTTCTTTATTTATTTTACAACGAACCATTTCCTTCTTACCATTTAATGTAACTTCAACAAATTCATATTTCCCGGGAAATAATTGAGCATTAATTTCTTCCTTCTTTTTTTGAATGTCACGTTGCATTTTTTGCGCTTGTGCCATTATACTTTGCATATTCATAACAAATTTCTCTCCTTTTCTTTTAAACCATTTCTATTTTATCATGATTAAAAACTTTTTGGGCAATTTCTTCCATTTCCGAATAAACTTTAGGTTTTAAAGAAGATAATTCTTCCTCTGACATAAGTTCATATTTACCACCGTTTTTAATCGTTTTAGCATATAAACTTTTCTCGTTTTTCCATTCTTCATCTAATAAAGCAATAAAATGTTTACGTACAGGAAAATATTTTTTTAATACCTCTTCTAAATCATCTAACTCTTTATTAATTAAATGAACAGTGCTTTCTAGTTTAGAAGAAAGAATACAATAATCATTAGATGAAGCAACAACAGAAGAATCTAATAGTAACGATTTAATATTTGGCAAGATTGAATCATCATTAATAACCTTACTCCAAACTTCTTTCGCTTCCAGTAAATATTCCTTTTTAGCATTAACAAAACAATTATTTACTCTAATTTTAATAAGTTGAGTTAAATATTCGTCTTCGTGAATATTAGAAGGAGCAACATTTAATGTTTTTTCAGTATTTTTTTCCTCTTTTTTAACTAATTGCTTTTCTTTGGCCTTATTTTCTAATAATTTATCCACATTTTCAGCATAGTTATCCACATTTTTCTTTTTATCAAGCATAAAAGAGCCTAAAAAGATTGTTTCAATAAGCAAAAAAGGATTAATATTGATATTAATTTTATTTAAACAATCATTTAAAGATAAAATTAATGTCTCTACTTGTTCATAAGTGAAATTTCCTTGATAAGTATTAGTTGCAATAAGTACTGCGATATTAGAAAGTTCTTGAATTACCTTTTTAATAAAAATTTTATAATCTGATGAGGTATCAGCAAGTTCTTGCATTGCTTCGTGTATCTTTTTAGCATCATGATTAGCAATATCAACTAACAAGTCTTGAATAAATTTCAAAGATATAGAGCCATAATTAGTTAAAATACTATCCAAAGTGATTTCCGTAGCATTTGCTGACAGCTGATCAAGCAAACTTAATGCGTCACGCATTCCTCCCTCGGATAAATAAGCAATTTCGCGTATAGCATCATCTGTAATCGATATTTTCTCTTCCTCACAAACAAAACGAATTTGCTTCATTAAATCATCTAAAGAAAATTTCTTAAAATTAAAACGTTGACAACGCGATAAAATAGTTATAGGCACACTTTCCACATTTGTTGTAGCCATAATAAAAATAGCATGTGCTGGAGGTTCTTCAAGTGTTAATAATAAGGCATTAAAAGCGCTAGGAGTCATCATGTGAACTTCATCGATAATATAAATCTTATATTTTCCTTCTGTTGGAGCAATTTTAATATTGTTAATAAGTTCCCTAATATCATCAACTCCATTGTTAGAAGCCGCATCTATTTCAATTATATCGGGACTTGTATCAAAAGCAAGACAAGCCGAACATTTACCACATGCTTCACCATCAACAATATGCTCGCAATTGATAGTTTTGGCAAAAACCTTAGCTGTACTCGTTTTACCAGTACCACGCGGACCAGTAAACAAATAAGAATGAGCAATTTTATTGTGGATAATAGCATTTTGTAGCATTTTGATAGTATACTCCTGGCCAACAATATTTTTAAAACAATCTGGCCTATATTTACGATACAAAACCTTATATTCCATATTTACCTCCTGACCAAAACTATT
>CALVLG010000006.1 GCA_944336815.1 uncultured Bacilli bacterium
ATAACTTATGACTTCTTTTTTAATAATAGGCTTTGCTCTCTCGTTCTAAATCTCTTTTTTTAATACTTTCACGTTTATCATAAAGTTTCTTGCCTTTACCAATCCCGATTAAGAGTTTAGCTTTATCTTTTTTTAAATACATTTTTAAGGGAATGATACTTATACCTTCTTGTTCTTTGGCTTCTTTTAATCTTTTAATTTCTGTTTTATGTAATAAAAGTTTTCTTGTTCTTCGTTCATCATGATTAAAGATATTGCCTTCATCATATTTGGCAATATAAATGTTAAGAACAAACGCCTCATTATTTTTGATTGTTACAAAACTATCTTTTAAATCAACTGAGCCCTTACGAACGCTTTTAATTTCAGTGCCGACTAGAACGATACCGGCTTCTAATTCTTTTGTTATTTCGTAATCAAAGTAGGCTTTTTTATTTTTTATTTCCATTGGTGTCCTCCACAACCTCAAAATCTATTAAAGCCGTTTCTTTACTGGCATTAATACATCTTACAGTTATTTTATCACCAATTCGGTAAAATTTCTTGGTTCTTTTACCGATTAAAGATAAAAGTTCTGGAACATACTCATAGTAATCGCCTTTTAAGTTATTAACATGAACAAGGCCTTCAATTAAATTAGGAAGTTCAACATAAAAACCATAGTTTGTTACACTGTTAATAATGCCTTCATAAATATCGCCAATGTGATTTTCCATATATTCAGCCATTTTCATATCGGCAACGTCTCTTTCAGCTTGTTGAGCAGCAACTTCCCGTTCAGAAGAGTGTTCTGCAACGGTAACTAAATTAGTATTTAAGTAATCGATTGTTTGCATTGAAAAGTCTTTATCAATTAAATATTTTTTTAATAAACGATGAACAGTTAAATCTGGAAATCTTCTAATTGGACTAGTAAAATGTGTATACGCTTTGGAAGCTAAGCCAAAGTGACCCGTATTTTCTTTACGGTACTCGGCTTTTTTCATGCTTCTTAAAAGCATAGAAGATAAAATTTTGAATTCTGGTTTATCATCCAATTCACTAAGAATTTTTTGCATTGTTTTAGGTGTTAAATCAACAATTCTGGTTTGCAGTTTATAACCTAATATTTTTAATAAGTTGACAAAATCATCTATTTTTTCACGATTTGGTTCCCCGTGAACACGATAGATAAATGGTAAATCCATATTATAAATATGGGCAGCAACAGTTTCATTCGCGGCGATCATAAAATCTTCGATTAACTTTTCGCCATCTTCTCTTTCGACTTTAATAACGTCGATGGCTTGACCATTTTCATCTTGAACGATTTCTGGTTCATCTAAATTAAAATCGATGTAGCCACGATCCATTTTTTCTTTTCTTAAAATATGAGCTAGTTCATTCATATCTTTTAAAGTATTGACAAATTCTTCATAACCAGGGGCGATAATATCACGCATTAAAATATCATTCACTTTACTATAGGTCATTTTTTTAGAGCTTTTAATATAGGATGGGAATATATCATAATCAATTACTTTGCCCCGCTGATCTATTTTCATAACACATGACATTGTTAAACGAATAACGCCTTCGTTTAAAGAACAAATACCATTAGATAGTTGGTGTGGAAGCATTGGAATAACAGTGTCAGCAAGATAGTTTGATGTTCCTCTTTCGTAGGCTGCATCACCAAGAGCCGTATTTTCTTTGACATAATTAGAGACATCAGCAATATGAACACCTAAAGTATAAGTATCTTTATCTTTAGTTAGGCTTATCGCATCATCTATATCTTTGGTATGATCACCATCAATCGTAAATATTTGCCAACTAGTTAAATCACGACGATCTAGTAATTCGGTTTCTTTTACTTCTTCAGGAATTTCTTTTAATTCTTCTTCGACTTCTAAACCAAAATCAGGATTTATATCATATTTATAAGCGATAGTTAAAATATCCATGCCGGGATCGTCTTTATGGCCAATTATTTTTTCAATTTTACCTAAGTATCTATTTTTACCCAATTCTTTAATTAATTTTATCCATACTTTATGACCAGGAACACATTTTTTTAAACTGTCTTTATCAAATTTAATATCTAGGTCAATCTTTTCATCATCTAATTTAACTTCTAAACCTTTTTTGCCTTCAACAACTTCACCAACAAGATTTTTAATGTCTCTTTTAATGACCCTAATAATATGGCCTTCGGGTTTCATTCCTTTTTTGATAATTTCAGCTAAAACAACATCACCTTCAATTGCCCCATTCATGTTTTCTTTGCCAATGTATAAATCATCTTCTTTATTTAAAATGACAAAGCCAAAACCTTTTTTATTAGCTGAAAACTTACCGATTTTTAAATTAGGACAATTTTTTAATAAAATATATTTATCTTTCTTAGTTTTAAAAACGATATACTCTTTCACTAATTCATCTAAAGTATCGGATAAATCTTTTAATTCTTCGGCCGTTGTGAGGCCTAATAAATCATTTAAAGAAATTAAGTCTTTAGCTTCATGAATATCTTGTAAAAGTTCTAATACTTGTTCTTTCATCTTTTATCAACCTACTCTATTCTTATTATAAACGTTTTTCTTTAAAAGTTACAAGCAAAGGTTTCTTACTTTACAGCAAAAGAAAAGTAGCATTGCTGCTACATTAAAAATAAGACTAAAGATATAATTATAAATACAGCGCCTAGAAAAGCGGTTAATCTAGTAATAAAAAGTTCCATACCTCTTTCTTTTACAACGCCAAATAGTCTTTCGTTCCCGCCTGTAATAATTTGCCCAGCATCACTGGCTTTATTTCCTTGTAATAAAACAAGGACAATTAATAATACAGATATAATTAATAAAATTGTTTCTAATATTTCTGTCATCTTATATGCCTCCAATTCGTTATTAATTTATCATAAAGTTGCTAAAATAGCAAGGAAATATCTTTAAATTCCTAAATCAAACTGTAATTGAGGATTTTTTTCCCGGACTAATTTTAATGGATAGTCTTTAAAAGTTACATCTTCCGGAGTCATATCATAAAAGTTTTTCTTTTCAGGATTTAAGATAATAGTTGGATCACATTTAATTGGCTCGCGATTATACATAATATTGGCTTGTTCTAAATGGCGATCATAAATTTGAACATTCGCTGCGAACCAAGTAAATCGGCCTGGAGTATAGCCACAGTGTCTAGCAACCATGTAAAGTAAAGTTAAGTATTGAACTTGGTTAATACAACCAGCTGTTAGAAAGTCGCTTGAACGTTGAAATAAGCACATATCTAAATAATCTATCCCGTCTTTACCGTGTCTAACATTCCAAACGGTTTGATAAGCACAAGGCTTTAACCCATGCGGTTCTTTAAAATCTTCAACTTGCCACATATTAATAATATGACGACGACCATCTGGATCTTTTTTTATATCTTCAAGTAAATCTTTCATTAAATGATGACGTTTTACTGTTTCGCCATAGCTAGCACCAATAGTACGATTACCAATGTCCCAATCATCCCACCATGTAACGCCATACTTATCTTTTAATAGGTCTAAATCATTTGATTCGTCTTGATATATCCATAACATTTCACCGATTGCTTTTTTGGTTACAATTGGTCTTAATGTTATTAATGGACTTTCCCCTTTAGTCAAATCATAAGTCATCATAACGTGATTCACACTTAAAGTATGAGCCGGTGTTCCATCGCTGTATTTAGGCCGCGGATTTTTATCTAGTGTCCCATCTTCTAATATTCTTTTAATTAATTGTTTGGTGTACATATCACCTTTTGTTCCTTGTTCCATTTTTTAACCTCCCATTATAAGTTTATCATGAATTTATTTATTTTAGCAAATTTATATTTGACTTTAAGAACACTTTTTTGTAAATTTAAGATGGTGATAGAGATGGCAAACTTTAAAATAATTGCAGCAATTGGTCAAAATGGAGAACTTGGCCGAAATAATCAATTACTTTGGCACTTAAAGCAAGACTTACTTTTTTTTAAAGAACAAACAATGAATAAAAAGATTGTAATGGGCTATAAAACATATTTGTCATTACCTAAATATTTACCTAATCGTGATCATTATGTTTTGACTTCACACAAGATAGAGGATAAACGCATTCATACCTTTAATAATTATGAAAAACTATACGCTTATCTAAATACTTTTGATGAGGATATTTTTATTATCGGCGGGGCATCTATTTATCGTTTGTTTTTACCTTATTGTCAAGAAATTTTATTAACAGAAATAAACGATAGTAAAACAGCTGATTGTTTCTTTCCGGATTTTGATAAAACTAACTATGAAAAAACGTTAATAGGAAGTTATACAGAAGAAAAAACAACTTATCAACATGTTCGCTATTTAAAAAAATAATAATCTTTTTACGGATTATTATTTTTTTAAGCATGTATCTATAATTTTATAAACTTCTTCGCGACCTTTTTTGGTTGTTGATGAGAAGCGAATAAAGTCTTCATCTTTTATTTTTAAAGCATCTTTAATAATTTTATCCTGTTTAGAACGGCTTGAAGTACCAACTTTATCATATTTTGTCGCGATGATTGTAATAGGAATGTTGTAGTACTTTAAAAAGTTATACATCATAATATCATCTTCAGTTGGTTTGTGACGGTAGTCAATTAACATGAAAACTTGGGCTAGATTTTGGCGTTTTTTTAAGTATTCTTCAATCATTAAGCCTATTTTTCGATCGCTTTCTTTAGATAATTTAGTATAACCATAACCAGGAACATCAACCAAATAAAATAACTCGTTTACTAAATAAAAATTTAGAGTTTGTGTTTTTCCTGGTTTACTAGATGTGCGTGCAAAATTCTTTCGGGCGATTAAGGCATTAATAAAACTTGATTTACCAACATTACTTCTACCGACAAGCAAAAATTCGGCCAAGTTATTTTCTGGATATTGGCTTTCTCTTACAGCAATGGCTTTTAACTCAACTGTTTCTATTTTCATTTTTCTCACCTATTGGTGATATTATATGATAAAATCTTTCTTTTTGCAAATTATAAAAAAAGAAAGATGTTGGTCTTTCTTATAAATTTTCTAAAAAATCAATTGCTCTATTCTTAGTTAAAATAGCATTCATACTATTTACGATACCGACTAAAATAAGGAATGAGCCCGCAACTTGTGTAATAGCTAAGTTGCTAAATGGATTTACAAAAATCAAAATGCTAATAAATATTTCTAAAATAGCTGAAACAAATAATAAAATCCAACTTTTTTCCTCTATTTTTTTTAATCTTAAAGATAAGTCAATTTTATTAAGGGAAATGTAGATAACCCATATTCCTAAAAATAAAGTAATTGCTTGGCTAAAGGCAAATGGGTTTATTAAAGTTAAGATACCTAATAAAATGGCTAGTACCCCATATATTAAATGGTACCGAAAGATAGGTATTTCCATTCTTTTTAAATAAGCATATATATTTAAAGCGCCTAATAAAACTATTAAAAGGCCAAAGAAAACACTTAATACCGTTACACTTATATCTGGCCAAAGTAAAAAGATGGTTCCTAATAAAACTATTACACAAGAGATACCTATTTCTATCCACATAATTTTATGAAATAAACGATCAATATTTGTTAGTAGTCTTTTTGTTCGACGGCGAAAAAAGCGACTTAAAAATTCACTAGCGTGTTCTTTTCGCCTTCCTTTTTCTTCTTCATTATACATTGTTACCACTCCAATTTCTTTTTCTGTTAACATTATAACAATTTAGGCATAAAAAAACAAGCTGCCTGTCAAAACAACCTGTTTCTTAGTGGTTAATGAAGTATAACTCATATTGACAGATACAAGCCATCACTTCTTATCAAGATCCACATTGCATGCAACACTTAATAGCCTGATAAATGATAGCGAATGACTGTAACCGCTCCACGCAGTTAAACGTCATTCTAAACGTGAGTACTCTGACTCACTAAAGAACAGATTTACCAAAAATGTAACTTAATACATTCTTTGTGTAGCGAGACTGTTCTTTATTTTTTTTACTATCTCTATTAAGTGTCTTAATGATACCACCAATTTTTTATAAAATCAACTATTTTTTGACAATTTTTTTAATTTTTTTGTTTTTATTGCTTTTTTTCATGTTTGTGCTATAATAAATGCCATCAAAAAGGGGTGATTTTATGACTCTGAAAGAACTTACCATTGAGGAATTTTCTAACTTTGTCAGTGCCAGTCCACTCGGTTCACATTATCAAACAATTAACTATGCTTGGCTAATGGGTGAATATGGTTATGATTATGATTTAATTGGATTTATTAATGAATATAAGCAAATTAAGGCTGCTTCACTAATTTTGTTTAAAAAAACTAAATCTTTTAAATATGGTTATGCACCAAAAGGATTTATTTTAGATTATTTTAACGAAGAACTTTTAAACGATTTTACGATTGCTTTAAAACAATACTATAAGAAAAAGCATGTTACCTTTATAAAATTAAATCCGGAAATAGCAATCAGTGAAGTTGATCCGAAAAGTGGGATTAAAACATATAACTGGAACTATGACATTAAAGAAATTATGGATAAGGCTGGTTATACCAAATTAAAAGATAACGTTTATTTTGAATCAATTTTACCAAGATTTCAAGCCGTTGTTTCTCTACATGATTTTAATTTAAGCAAAGTCACTAAAAATGCCCGTAATAAGATTAACAAAGGAATTTTAAAAGGATTACATTTAGAAAAAGCTGAAAAAAGTGGCATTGATATTTTAGATAAATTTATTTCTAAAAAAAGAACAACAGAAGAGTTTTATTATAAAGATTACTATAATGTGTTTGAAAGAAATGATATGATAGATTGTTTTTTAGTAAGTATTAATTCGGAAGAATTTTTATTAAACTCACGAAAACAATATGAAATGGAATTAGAAAGAAATGCTCTATTTCATGAAATGTTAGAAAAAGATAGTTCTAAAAAGAATGTTAACAAAAAAATGGATTCTGATCGAAAACTTGTAGCTTACAAAAAGAACGTAGAACTATCAACTTTAATGAATAAAAAACATGAAAAAATTTATATTGCTGGAGCATTAGTTATTAAATATAAAAACCGCATTCAAATTTTAATTAGTGGTTATGATACACATTATAAAAATTATGATCCAAATTATTATTTACATTATGCTATATTAGAACATTATAAAAATGACTATGATTATGCTGACTTAAATGGTATGACTGGTGATTTTACTAAAGAAAACCCTTATTATGGTTTAAATGAATTTAAGTTGAATTTCCGCCCAAAAGTTTATGAGTACATCGGTGAATATGATTTAGTTATTAGACCACTTAAATATAGAAAGTTGCGTTCTAGTGGAAAATTAGCCAAAGTATTTAATAAACCTGATAACAAAAGACTAGATAGAAAGGTTTCTCATGATTAAACATAAGCAAAAAGGCGAGTTCATCATTATTTCGGGAACAACTTGTGCTGGTAAAGGAACGGTTATTGAAAAATTGTTAGCCAAAGATAAAAATTTAGCTTTATCAATTTCTTATACTTCAAGAGCAAAGCGTGATGGTGAAGTAGATGGTGTAGATTATCATTTTATTTCCCGCGATGAATTTGAAAAAAGGATTCAAAAAGGTGAATTTTTAGAATATGCCAAAGTTCGTTATGGTGAATATTTTGGAACGGCTAAGAAAGATGTTCAAAAACTTTTAGAAACTGGTAAAGATGTTATTTTAGAAATTGATGTTCAAGGAGCTCAACAAATAAAGGAAATGTTTCCGGAAACAATTTTGATTTTTATAATGGCTCCTAGCATGAATGAAGTAAAAAGAAGAATAAAAGCGCGGGGTAAAGAAACAAAAGAACAAATATTAGATCGCTTCATTACGGCATACCGAGAAATTAATGAAATTCCTAAATATAACTATGTAGTTGTAAATGACAATCTTGATGAAGCGGTGAAAAAGGTTGAAGCAATTTTGATTAGTGAAAAATGTCGGGTCGATAGAATTGAAGAAATAGATGTTGAAAATCAAGAAGAATTTATTCATGAATTTATTATGGAAAACGATCTTTAGAAAGAATTTTGTTCTTTCTTTTTTTGGCAAAAATTTTGTTTATCTTGATTATTTTGGTTATATAAAGCATAAATACGTTGATGAATTTCCGTTATAAAATTGGGACTTGGCTGATATTTTTGGTTTGTCATTATACAAATTAAATATTGGTTGTCGCGAACTAAATATATCCCAATGTCATGATAGTAATTTTGACTTAAACCGTATTTGTGAAGCATATTTAGATTATTAAAAGTTAGAGAATTATAGTATTGGTTATTCATTGCATGGTAAAGAAGCTGGCTATATTTATTATTGGCAATAATTATTTTATATGTTTCTTGCAAAATCAAAAAACTTTCTTTAACACTTAATGCGCCATAATGTTCATAACTGTTAATAGTAAGATTTATGCCAAGACTTTGAGCATATTGTTTTAAGTTAGAAATACCAATATAATCTAATAACATTTCATGAGCTGTATTGTCACTTACGGATAGGGCATAAAAAATTAGAGTTTGTAAAGATAGTTGGGAACCATAAGGATAGTTTTGTAATTTTAAACTATCCATTTTTTTGTGTTTTGGTTGATAAGTTACTGTATTGCTTAAATCGACTTCTTTTTGAATTAAATAAATGGCTTCTAATAGTTTAATTAAACTCGCTCCATAAAATTTTTGATTTTCATTTTTTATAATTTTAAAATTATTTTTTATGTCCCAAAAATAAAGGGCATAATCGTTTAAAGGAAATTCTTTAAAAAGATGTTGGACTTCTTGTTTGGTATTTAAAGAAATAAATGGGTTAGTTAGACATTTTTGATATGTTAAACTATTTTCGTTGATAAATATAGTTGTTGTTTTTCTTATTTCATTACCAACATTTATTAAAATTAAACTAAGGATAAATAGTATAGTAATTAAAAGTAAAATTTTTTTACCCATATAAAACACCTAAAATATTATATGAATGATTTAGTAATTATTTTTGGGCATAAAAAAACGCTTTTTGGAAAAGCGCTTTTTAATTTAATTATTCAACGATTTCAGATACAACACCGGCACCAACAGTACGTCCACCTTCACGGATAGAGAACTTAGTACCTTTTTCTAATGCTACTGGAGCAATTAGATCAACAGTCATATCAACGTTGTCACCTGGCATAACCATTTCTACGCCTTCTGGTAACTCGATAACACCAGTTACGTCAGTAGTACGGAAATAGAATTGAGGTCTGTAATTTGAGAAGAATGGAGTATGACGTCCGCCTTCTTCTTTTGTTAATACGTATACGCTTGCTTTGAATTTATGATGTGGAGTAACACTTCCTGGTTTAGCAAGAACTTGTCCACGTTCAACTTCTTCACGAGCAATACCACGTAGTAAAACACCTGCATTATCACCAGCCATAGCTTCATCTAGTGATTTTCTAAACATTTCAATACCAGTAACAACTGTTTTCTTAGTAGGTTTTAAACCAACGATTTCAACTTCGTCATTTAATCTTAATGTACCACGTTCAACACGACCAGTAACAACAGTACCACGTCCTGAAATAGTGAATACGTCTTCGATACTCATTAAGAATGGTTTATCAGTATCACGTTCTGGTGATGGAATATATTCATCAACAGCTTTCATTAAATCACGAATTGATTGTTCAGCATCAGGATCTCCTTCAAGAGCTTTTAAAGCAGAACCACGGATAATAGGACATTCAGTATCATATCCATATTCTCCTAATAATTCACGGATTTCCATTTCTACTAAGTCTAATAATTCTGGATCATCAACTTGATCACATTTGTTCATGTAAACAACAATTTTAGGAACACCTACTTGACGAGATAACAAAATATGTTCTCTTGTTTGAGGCATTGGGCCATCAACTGCAGATACTACTAATATAGCTCCATCCATTTGAGCAGCACCAGTAATCATGTTTTTAACATAGTCAGCATGGCCTGGGCAGTCAACGTGAGCATAGTGACGTTTGTCAGTTTGATACTCAACGTGAGCAGTATTAATTGTAATACCTCTTTCTCTTTCTTCTGGTGCTTTGTCGATGTCTTCATAAGCAACAAAGTTACCAAATAATTTTGTAATAGCAGCCGTTAATGTTGTTTTACCATGGTCAACGTGACCAATTGTACCAATATTAACGTGTTCTTTTGAACGATCAAATTTTTCTTTTGCCATTTGATTTTCTTTCTCCTTTCACTTATTTATTTTATCTAATGCTTGAAGTAAATTCAAGTATTATTTTTAGTTAGCACTATTTTTCTTAATAATTTCTTCAGAAATTGATTTTGGAACTTCTTCATAGTGATCTAATTCCATGTTGAAGTTACCACGACCTTGCGTATTACTACGTAAAGTTGTTGCATAACCAAACATTTCAGCAAGTGGTACCATAGCTGTGATTGCTAGGGCATTTCCACGTGATTCTTGGCCTAGTGGACGACCACGACGGCTAGTTAAATCACCCATTACATTACCCATGTATTCATCAGGAACTGTAACAACTACTTTCATGATTGGTTCTAGTAAAACTGGTTTACACTTATTTTTCGCTTCTTTTAAAGCCATTGATGCGGCAATTTTGAAAGCCATTTCTGATGAGTCAACATCATGGTAAGATCCATCAAATAATGTTGCTTTAACATCAACCATTGGATAACCAGCTAAAATACCGCCAGCCATTGCTTCTTGTAAACCTTTATCAGTTACTGGGATATATTCACGAGGAACAACACCACCAACAATAGCATCAACGAATTCATAACCTTTATCTTTATTTGGTTCAAAACGAACCCATACGTGACCATATTGTCCACGTCCACCTGATTGTTTAATATATTTACCTTCACATTCTCCTGTTTGCGTTAATGTTTCACGGTAAGCAACTTGTGGACGACCAATATTTGCTTCAACGTTAAATTCACGTTTCATACGGTCAACCATAATGTCTAAGTGTAATTCACCCATACCGCTGATAACAGTTTGACCTGTTTCTGGATCAGTTTTATATTTGAAAGTTGGATCCTCTTCAGCAAGTTTTTGTAAAGCTGTAGCCATTTTTTCTTGATCAGCTTTTGATTTTGGTTCAATAGCTTCATCAATAACTGGTAATGGGAATTCCATACCTTTCATAACAGCTGGACTCTTTTCATCACATAATGTATCAGCAGTTGTAGTGTTTTTAAGACCTACAGCAGCAGCGATTTCACCACAGTAAACCTCAGAGATTTCTTTACGAGAATTGGCATGCATTTGTAAAATACGACCAATTCTTTCTTTTTCTCCTTTAGTACTATTTAGAACATAAGAGCCACTTGCTAAATGTCCTGAATAAACACGGAAGAAAGCTAGACGACCAACGAATGGGTCTGTCATGATTTTGAACGCTAAAGCTGTAAATGGTTCAGAGTCACTTGGGTGACGAAGAACGTCTTCACCAGTTTTTGGATTGTAGCATTCAATTGCTTCAACATCAGTAGGTGCTGGCATATAGTCAATAATAGCATCAAGTAATAACTTAATACCCATATTTCCTAAGGCTGTACCACATAATACTGGGAAGAATTTAACAGCTAGAGTTCCTTTTCTAATTGCTGATTTGATTTCTTCAACAGTTAATTCTTCACCATTTAGGTATTTTTCCATTAAAGCATCATCAAATTCAACAACTTTTTCAACTAAATCATTATGTTTTTCAACCGCTAAGTCTTTTAAATCTTCAGGAATTGGAATTTCTTTAGCATTTTCAGCTTGTTCACCATCATATTCATAAGCCTTCATAGTTACTAAGTCGATAATTCCATGGAAGTTATCTTCAGCACCAATTGGCCATTCGATTGGTTTTGTATCAATTCCTAAACGTGATTTTAAAGTTCCTAATGAGAATTCAAAATCAGCTCCCATTTTATCCATTTTATTAGCGAATACCATTCTTGGAACTTTAAATTCGTCTGCTTGACGCCATACAGTTTCACTTTGTGGTTCAACACCAGCTTGAGCATCAATTAAACATACAGCTCCATCTAGTACTCTTAAACTTCTTGATACTTCAACCGTAAAGTCGACGTGACCTGGTGTATCAATAATGTTATAACGGTATCCTTTCCAGTGAGCTGTTGTAGCAGCACTTGTAATTGTGATACCTCTTTCTTTTTCTTGTTCCATCCAGTCCATTTGTGACTCACCATCATGAGTTTCCCCAATTTTATGAGTAACACCTGTATGGAATAAAATACGTTCAGTACAAGTTGTTTTACCGGCATCAATATGTGCCATAATACCTATATTTCTTACTTTATCAATTGAAACGTCTCTTGCCATATACAACTCCTACCATCTATAATGAGCAAATGCTTTATTTGCTTCAGCCATTTTGTGAGTATCCTCACGTTTTTTTACTGCTCCACCTGTTCCGTTAGCAGCATCAATAAGTTCATTAGCTAAATTAATAGCCATTCCCTTACCACTTCTATTTTTAGCGTAATTAACAATCCATCTTAAAGCTAATGCTTGTCCACGATCGTCACTTACTTCGATTGGAACTTGATAGTTTGCCCCACCAACACGACGTGATTTTACTTCTAGTGCTGGAGTTACATTCTTTAATGCTTCTTCATAAACTTCCATTGCTGGACGATTTGTTTTCTTTTCAACAATGTCAAACGCTTCATAAAGAATTTTTTGGGCAGTTCCTTTTTTTCCATCTTGCATAATTTGGTTGATAAGTTTTGTAACTACTTTTGAATTATAGATTGAATCTGGTAGTACATCTCTTTTTTCTGCTCTTCTTTTACGCATGAATTTTTCCTCCTTCTATTATTTTTTTGGTTTTTTTGCACCGTATTTACTACGTCCTTGTTGACGGTTTTGTACGCCTTGGGTATCTAATGTACCACGAATAATGTGATAACGAACACCGATTAGGTCTTTAACACGTCCACCACGTACTAATACAACGCTGTGTTCTTGTAAATTGTGTCCTTCACCTGGAATATACGTATCGACTTCACGACCATTAGAAAGTCTTACACGAGCATATTTACGTAATGCTGAGTTCGGTTTCTTAGGGGTCTTTGTACCAACACGTGTACATACGCCACGTTTTTGAGGACTATTAGCGATAGTTTGTTTTCTTTCTAGGGTGTTATAGCCAACATTTAATACTGGGCTTTTACTTTTTCTTGTTTTTTTACTTCTTCCTTTTTTTACAAGTTGGTTAATAGTAGCCATTTTTAACTCCTTTCCATTTACACACTTCCTGGTGTATCCATTTGCTCTTTAAATAAGGTTTTACCTAAGTAAAACCAAGATTTAAAAATCGTAAATATCATACCATTAAAATATATGCACGTCAAGCGCTTTTTCTAACTTAAATAGCTTTAAGATACATTTTTTCATTATTATAAAAAGGCAACATTGTTGCCCCTATTCTTCATAGCCTTGAGTTTTATACATTCCGCATTTAACAAAGGCTTTAGCTTCATTTTCTTCGTTTTTAACATACCCGGTACATTCTTTTTGATTAATTAAGGTTGTTTCAATAATATGTTCTTCTTTTAATTTATCAATACTTACTTTTTCTAAATTGTTATTTAATAAATATTCATGCGATTTTTTAGCTACTAGGGCTTCAAATTCTTTATAGTGTTTTGTTTCATTTTTATAAACAAAACCCATAGCTGTAACACCAGCAACTAATAAAAACATGATAATTCCCCAGACAATACTAATTATTTGCATTCTTTTTAAATTGGCACTTCGCATTTTTAATATCCTTCTGTTTCATAATTTTCGCAAGAAATATATGGCGTGTATACATTGTTTTCAACAATTACATATCCACTGCAAAAATCATTGTTGACGGTAAGATCTTCAGTTGTTAAGTATTCTTCATCTAATAAATCCTCAGAAATAATAAGGTTACCTATTTCTTCATGACGGTGGTGATATAATTTAGCTGCACTCTCGAGTCGTTTTTCGACCTTTTTATAAGTATTGGTACTTGTACTAGGGCGAGATGTTTCGCCACCAGTTGCCGGGGTAATTTCGCTATAAAGATTATTTACCATCGCAGCAACAAACAAAACACAAAGGATAATGCCAGCACAGATAAAAAGCATTTCCCGAAGCCCCCATCCATGGTTATTAAGCATTAAAGTCCTAATTCCTTTTCCGCATCATTTTTAATAAAAGCTGGGCCAAAGCCGGTTTTTGCTTCACCACTTTTAGTATATGTGTAATATTTGTAACCTAAACTTGTACAACTATAATATGTCGCGCCTGCTTCGACTTTAGAGCCATCACTTACAACTGTTTTTTCATTCAAACAGAATAAAGGTTTTTCGCCATTTTGAGCTCTAAAATAATCGGTAATAAATAGCCCCATCCACGCAACGATAGCAATGATGATAATAACTTTAACAACGGTAAAAATAATCTTTTTCATATATTTCCTCTTTTCTTTTCTCTTTAATTATAGCTAATTTTTGGTTTTTATACAATAGAAAAAGCCAACTTTTTATTGGCTTAAACGGTTTGTTAAAATTTCTTTAACTTTAACAGGATTAGCTTGGCCTCTAGTTTTTTTCATAACTTGGCCAACAAAGTAATCAAACATATTTGTTCTTCCTTGATGATATAATTCAATTTGACTTTGATTTTCATTTAATACTTCATCAATTATGGATGCTAAAGCTGTTTCATCAGATATTTGAACCATATTCTTTTCTTTCATAATTTGTTCTGGTTCTTGTTTTAATTCTAAAGTGTAGTTAAATAATTCTTTGCCTTGTTTACTAGAAATTGTGCCATTTTTGATATTTTCTGTAATTACTTTAAGCCTTTTTGGCGTTACAAAGCAATCTTCAATTTGGCAATCTTCTTTATAGACATAACCTAAGACCATACTAAGAATCCAGTTAGCAGCTGTTTTGGCCTCGATATTTTCTTTTAGACACTCTTCAAAGTAATCAGAAACACTTTTTTCTTTAATTAGCGTATTAGCATCATAAGATGATAGACCATATTGTTTTTCATATTTATGTTTTCTTTCATAAGGAAGTTCAGGAATAGATTCTTTAATCTTAGCTAACCAGTCTTTAGATATTTTGTATTTAGGAATGTTTGGTTCAACAAAGTATTTATAATCAATGGCATCAACTTTGCTACGCATTCTAATTGTTGTCCCACTTTCTTCGTCATACCTTCTGGTTTCTTGTTCTATTTCACTATATTTACCAGCTTCTAAAGCTTCAGTCTGTCTTTTTATTTCATAATTTATAGCATCACGAACGCCACTGAAAGAGTTGACGTTTTTAATTTCGACTTTTGTTCCTAATTCATCATTTTCGGAAATGGAAACGTTAACATCACAACGAATTTGGCCTTTTTTAGGATCAGCTTCACTAATATCACAATATTGATAAATAGCTTTCATGTATTCTAAAAACAAAATAGCATCGTCAGCAGAATGAAGACATGGGGTTGTGACAAGCTCTAGTAGGGGAACGCCAGCACGGTTATAGTCAATAGTTGATACATCATATAAATGGTTCATACTAGCCGAATCTTCTTCTAAATGGATATTATCAATAGCCACAGTAAATTGGCTGCCGTCTTCTCTTTCAATATCGATATAACCACCCATACCAACTGGAGCTGGAGGGGTATTTTGGGTTATTTGGTATCCTTTTGGTAAATCAGGATAGTAGTAATTTTTTCTTTCAAAATACATGTATTCCGGTTCTTTACAATGAAGAATTTCACTCATCATAAGAGATAAGCGTACACACTCTTTATTAAGTGTAGGAAGTGTGCCAGGAAATGCCATATCAACAGGTAAAACGTTTTCATTTGGTGTTTCAGAATAAGCGTTTTTGGCCCCGGAAAAAACTTTCGTATTTGTTTTTGAAATTTCGCAGTGCATTTCTAAACCGATAGTTGGAATTATTTTCATTCTGTCACCTCCTTGGCAAGTTGGCCTTTATAAGGCATTTCGCTTTCTAAGGCATAGGCAATATTTAAAACTTGTTGATCTTCATAACAATTGCCGGTGATATTAACACCAACTGGCAAGTTATTTATAAAGCCGTTTGGAATTGTAATGCTTGGGAACCCACCAAAGTTAGCAATTTGCAAATGTTCTTCTAAAACATCGGTGTCATCTTTTAATAAATCTTTAGAGCCTTCTAATAATTTAGCAGGTCCTGTGCCAACAGGCATAATTAAAGCATCATATTTTTGAAAATAAGATTTTATTTCATCAACAATTAATCGGCGAACTCTTTGGGCATTTTTAAAATATTTTTCTTGGTTTTCTTTTTGTAAAACATAGGAACCAATAATGAAACGTCTTTTAATTAAAGGTGAAAAACCTTTGGTGCGGTAATTTTTCATCATTTCTATATAGTTACTCCCTTCGGCACGAGGGCCAAAGATAAAGCCAGTTAAATTAGAAAGGTTACTTGTTGCTTCAGCACAAGAAATAACAACATAGACAGAAGGAATAGCGTTTAGTAAATCTTTATTTATTGATACGCCGGTTACTTCCATTCCTAATTTTTCACAGAGGTGAAGTGTTTTTTGAAAATTTTCTAAATGTTCTTTTAGTTCTTGGGAAGCATTTGGATAATTTTCTATATCGCATATTTCTTTAATATAAAATAGTTTTTTGCCAGCGACATTAGTGGTTAAGTTTTGATATAAATGAATATCTTTAGAATCCCAAGAAGTCATGTCTTTAGGATCTTTTCCTTTCATGCCATCAGTTACAATCGCCGCATCTTTAACAAAGCGCGTTAATACGCCACAGTGGTCTAATGAGGAAGCAAAAGGAAATAAGCCATATCGAGAAATCATCCCATAAGTTGGTTTAAAGCCGACAATACCACAGTAAGCAGCTGGTTTACGAATAGAGTCACCTGTATCACTCCCCAAAGCATAAGGATAAACACCTAAGGCTACACTTGCCGCTGAACCTGAAGAAGAACCGGCACACATTCTTTTATAATCCCATGGATTATGGACAACGCCAGTATGACAAGTTGTGCCTGTTCCGCCCATCCCAAATTCATCTAAGGCCGTTTTAGTTACCGGAATAGCTCCTTTTTTAGCTAAATTTTCGACAGCAGTGGCATCAAAAAAAGGCACATAGTCTTTTAAAGTATTACTTGAACCAGTTGATAAGATGCCTTTAGTAGAATAGTTATCTTTTACCCCATAAGGTATCCCACTTAAAAGGTCATCGGTTACTTCTGTTGGTTTTGCTTCATCAATAATTGTTACAAAAGCATTTGTTTTTTGGGCTACTTCATGAGCTTTGGTAAGCGACTCTTTAATTAATTCCGCACTGGTTATTTCGCCCTTTTTTAATAGTTCGTGTAAACTTTCAATATCTTTTTCAATAAAACTCATTCTCCCACCACCTTTGGGACCACCACTTCACGGTCAGTATGATTATCACAATTAGAAAGTAAGTCGGTAATTAAAACTGACTTTTCTATTTCATCTTCGCGTAGTTCATAGGTAAAGTCATCTAGAGCATGGGTCATTGGTTCGACATTTGTAATATTTGGAATTTTGTTAATTTTGTTAATGTTAGCATCAATAACAGCAAACTCATCAAAAACCATTTTTTGTTCTTCTTCAGTTAAACCAATCATTAATAAATCAGCTAACTTTTCCACTTTTTCTTTGGTGAATTCCATTTTCTTTCCTCCTTTAAAAAAACCTACGTTCATAGGTTTTAAAACTGTCTTTATTTTAAAATACTTTAAGCATTTAGTCAATTCAAAAAAAGACCTCAAAAGGTCTTTTTAATGATTACGCTAATTCAACAGTAGCGCCAGCTTCTTCTAATTGAGCTTTAATTTGGTTAGCTTCATCAGCAGGAATGTTTTCTTTAACATTTCCACCATTATCAGCTAATGCTTTTGCTTCAACTAAGCCTAATCCTGTAATTTCTTTTAATAATTTGATTACAGCAATTTTACTTCCACCAGCATCTTTTAAAACAACTGTTTTTGTTGAGCTTCCAGCATCTTCAGCTGCAGCAGCTGGTGCAGCAGCAACTGCAACAGCACTAGGATCTACTCCAAATTCTTCTTTCATTGCGTCAACTAATTCTTTTACTTCAAGAATAGTCATTTCTTTTAATGATTCAATAAACGCATCTTTTGTAATTTTTGCCATTTTTACATCTTCCTTTCTAATTTTCTTCTTTTCCTTCTGCATATAAATTTAATGCAATAGATAAGTTACGAACATGTTCCATCATACCAGCAGCAAGCATAGTAAGTAAGCCTTCTCTTGATGGGATAGAAGCATATTCTTTGATTGTAGCTAAATCAGCTACTGAGCCACTGATGATACCAACACGAATTTCTACTTTATCATGGTCTTTAGCAAAATCAGCTAAAACTTTGATTGGTTCTAGTAAGTCTTTACCAAATAAAATAGCATTTGGTCCTTCTAAGAAACCTTCGAAACTCAAATTTAATTCATCTAAAGCTCTTTTTAAAAGAGTGTTTTTGTAAACTTTTACTGTAGCATTAGCTTCTCTTAGTTTAACCCGAAGTTCGCTTAAATCACTAACAGTTAATCCTTGATATTGAAATAAAATCACAGATTCACTATTTTTGATATTGTCTACAATAGTGTTTACAATTTCTTTTTTGGCTTCAAGAATTTTTTGGCTAGCCATTTCTTTTCCTCCTTTACTAACTAAAAAAGCTCATCCGATTTGGACAAGCTTAAAAACAAGTATTTTAAGTGTCCCTCGGCAAGATTATTAAGGAAAGCCCCCTTGCTGTCTTCGGTTTGCTTTTCTAGCGATTATTATAAGTTATTTTTTTTTAAATGTCAAAAGAATTTTGATCAACTTTTATTCCAGGACCCATAGTTGCTGAAATAGTGATTGATGCAATGAATTTGCCTTTAACAGTAGCTGGTTTCATTTTTGCAATCGTTTTAACAGCATAATCTAGGTTTTCAACAAGTTTCTTTTCATCGAAAGATACTTTTCCTAAAATACCATGGATATTTCCATAAGAATCTGTTCTAAATTCAATCATACCTTTATTGATGTCTTCTACCGCTTTAGCAGGATCAGGTGTAACAGTATTTGTTTTAGGGTTAGGCATTAAACCTTTTGGTCCTAAAATTTTACCAATTTTACCTAATTCTGGCATCATGTCTGGTGTAGCAACGATGACATCAAAATCAAACCAATTTTCTTTTTGAATTTTTTCAATCATGTCTTTTTCACCAACATAAGTTGCGCCTGCTTCTTTGGCTTTATCAGCAGCAGCACCTTTAGCAATTACCAATACACGTTTTGTTTTACCAGTACCATTTGGAAGTACTAGTGAACCACGTAATTGTTGGTCTGCTTTTTTAGGGTCGACATTTAATTTGATAGCAAAATCAACGGTACCATCAAAATTTGTAATAGATGTTTGTTTTGCAAGTTTAACAGCTTCTTCGACGCTGTAAGAAGTATTTTTATCTACTAACTTAGCAGCTTCCACATATTTACGACCAGATTTTTTCAAAATATTTCCCTCCTAACTGTGGTTTATTAGCGGACTTTTTAAAATTATATTATTCGTTTTCTTCAGTTTCTTCTTCGTCTTTGCCTTTACCAATTACTTCTACTTCAACAGAAGATTCTTCTTTAACCTCTGCTTCCATTTCAGCTAATTCTTCCTCACGTTTTGCTCTTTCAGCTTCTTCAGCCGCAGCTTCTTTAGCTTGTTCTGCTAATTCAGCATCGTTTACACCTTTAATAGCAATACCCATATTTCTAGCAGTACCTTCAACAATGTTCATTGCTTTTTCAACTGTGTATGCATTTAAGTCAGGTAATTTGGTTTCAGCAATTTTTCTTAAATCGTCTTTAGTAATTGTCGCAACTACTTCATTAGCACCTTTTTTGCTTCCTTTTTGAATTTTAGCAACTTTTTTAAGTAAGAAAGCAGCAGGTGGAGTTTTTAAAACAAAATCAAAAGAACGATCATCATAAATAGTAATTTCGCATGGAACAACATCGCCCATCTTATCTCTTGTTGCTTCATTAAATCTTTGACAGAAATCTTGAATGTTAATACCAGCAGGTCCTAAAACAGTACCAACTGGTGGAGCAGGGTTAGCTTTTCCAGCATCAATTTGTAATTTTACTTTTTTTACGACTTCTTTTGCCACGAAAACTCACTCCTTTCTTTGGATTTTTTAAGTTTCAACGTGTAAGTGGTCTTGGGCAAGTCCGCATGACTCCCTCCCACTTCAAAAACATTTATAAAAATATAAATGCAATATGATACTACCATAAAAC
>CALVLG010000007.1 GCA_944336815.1 uncultured Bacilli bacterium
CATTTTCTAATTCATTTAAAGAACTTGGTGTGGATATTTTATCACTAATTACAATTTTGTCATTACGTTCTTCATGAGAAATTTTATCTATTTTTTTATGCCCAACATATATCGCCTTTGCAAAAATATTGGTAATCGTATCTTCAAAACTTTCAAAAGTATAAAAAGTAAATTCATATTTTTGCCCCACTTGCAAATCACTAGTATTAGCTAAAGACACGGTAGCTTTTTCCCCTTGATTATTTTCTAAAGTAAGGAAAACGTTTGTCTCATCTTTCTTTGTTATTGCTAATATATCATAGGTTCGCCTAAATTTTTTTAACGGACTTTTCTCATGACCACAGTAAGCTCCATCTAAATCATCTAACATTTCACTTTTCCCAAAATATATATCTTTGTTTCCTTCCCGAGTATTACAAAAAATCGCCACATAATTATCATTATAATAAATTGTCGTTCCGCCATCATATAAATAAGACGCTTGCACCGTTCTAGCATGTTCGCCTTGCCAATATTCATGCATATTTAAAATAGAAGTTTGTTTATTTTTTAAAGCTGAAACAAAATCAAAACATCTATTTTTTTGATTACACAAAAACAAATCAGAAACTCCATAATAATAAATAGCCACATTATCTTTTTCAAAAACTTTGCTAAGTTCGTCTTGATCTAAATAATTAAAATCAACTTTATAAATATCAATATTTGGATACATTGTTTTATAAATAAAGAAAATTATCGAAATCAATAAAAACACTAAAATTCCTAAAAGATAAAAACTTTTTTGCAATCTTTTTCTGTTTCTTTCTTCTTTAGTTAAAGTTTTTAAAAGAATTTCTTCACTTCTTTTTTCTTTTTCTTCAACCAGTATTTTTTCTCCGGCAAGTAATTCATTTAAAGAAATATCTAAGGCCTCACAAAGAACTTTAAATAAAGATATATCAGGCATCCGCCGCCCATTTTCCCAATTAGATATAGCGCGATCTGTTACTCCTACTATTTTAGCAAGTTCTTGCTGCGTTAAACCTTTTTCTTTCCGAACATCAGCCAAAAATTTACCAATTTTTTCTTGATTCATAATATCAATCCTCGTTTTCTAAAGGCATTATACTAAAAATAAATTCTAAAGTAACCAAACAAAATGTGGATAATACTTTTTTAATAAAAAAAGTTAAAAGAAATAAAATCATCCTTTTAACTTACCCACTTTTTTAATCTAAAGTAATTAATTCGTATTCTCTTGTACCTATCCCTAATTCACTAGCCGCTTCTATAGTATGTACACCATGTAAAGATTCTATTCTTTGAATTAATTTATCTTTACCAGCATCATTACTATTATATACTAAATCTAAACATGCTTGATCTATAGCTACAGGATCTAAACTAGCTAAAATACCTATATCTTGCATACATGGTGCTGAAGCATGAGCATCACAATCACAATCAATAGAAATATTTTTCATAACATTAATATAGACAGCATTGCCTTTAAAATAATTTACAACGCTTGATGCCGCATCAGCCATTGCTTCTAAAAATTTGTCTTGCTCTGGTAAATTAGCAAATAATTTTGTTTGATCAGCTGTAACACCGGCCGTATGAATAAGAGTTTTACCTTCGGTTGAAGCACAACCAATAGAAAGTTGCTTTAAAGCTCCACCATAGCCACCCATTGCATGCCCTTTAAAATGTGACAAAACAAATAAAGCATCATAATTAACAATATTTTTACCAACATAGTTTTTCTTTAATACTTTGCCATTTGAAATATCAAGTTCCAAATCTGGTCCTTCCGCATCTAATAAATCAAACGGAAAATATTTATCCCAACCGTGTTCTTTTATTAACGCTTGATGCTTTTGAGTACTATTTCTTGCCCCTTCATAGGCTGTGTTGCATTCAACAACTGTTCCATGAACATAAGAAATTACATCTTTAACAAATTCTGGTCGAAGATAATTTTGATTACCTTGCTCTCCAGAATGCATTTTTACGGCCACCTTACCTGTTAGCTTTTTACCTAAAGCCTCATAAACTTTAATAATATTTTCTGAGGTAATATCCCGAATAAAATAAACTTTTGCTTTTTCCATAATTTTTCAACCTTCCTCCCATCTATATTTTAACACGATTTAGACTTTCAGTTATCTTCAAATTAAATTGTCATTTATTTTTTACTAAAAACTAAAAAAACTAGAATTATAATTTCTAGTCTTCTAAAACGAACTTAATTTAGGCTTTAAAATTTTTCCAAGCATTATGTAAATAATAATAAGGAATAACTAAAAGAATAATATTAAATACTATTAAACCAATATTTCCATCTAAATGCATAAAATATAATAATTGAGGAATAAATAAAATTACACCTAAAATAACAGTTAAAATTGATTTCTTCTTAGCTAATGCCAAACCAATTAGTCCAGCTAAAACTTGAAATCCCCCGCCAGCATAAGCTGTAACTAAAGCCCACAGAGCTTCTTCTCCACTAACTAAAATAGTTGTTTCATCAGCCTCACCAGCTAAAAAGTAAGTGAGCAAAATTGAAGATACTCCTAAAACTATTTGCAACACACTAGCAATTCGTAAATGTTTTGTTCCACTACGCATATAAACTTACTCCTTTCTCTAGACAAGATATACCATAAAATAAACCTCAAAACAATGGGGCAAACAATCGCAAAATGGCTTGCCAAATACCTTTTATTAATCCAACTGAAACATCATGATCTTTTAACAAAACACTTTCTTTAAAAGTTGTCATCATATCTTGCTTCACTTTCATAATTTCCTCTACTTTTTCCATATAAACACCATTTTCAAAATGTAAATATAAACTACGATAATCCATATTAATCGTTCCAACTACACTTCTTATATCATCGCTTACAAAAACTTTAGAATGAACAAACCCATTCTTATATTTATATATCTTTATTCCATTATCATGCAAAATTTTAAAAAATGATGTTGTCTGTGTATAAACAAGTTTTTTATCAGGAATACCCGGCACAATAATACGTACATCAACGCCTCTTTTGGCCGCTCGCAATAAAGAATTAGTCATATCAGTATCTATAATTAAATAAGGCGTCATAATATATAAATACTTCTTAGCGCTATTAATAATGTTTAGATAAACGTCCTCCCCGATTAAATCTGGATGAAGTGGCGAAACACCATAACAAGAAACATAACCACTTGTTTTTTTCTTTTTAGAAAAATCATACTTAAATTTTAAAATGTCATTATCTTCATTAACATTAGCATTCCACATCGTTAAAAACATAACTGTCAAATTCCAAACAGCATCTCCTTCTATTCTTATTCCATTATCTTTCCATCTTCCAAAACGACTTTTAATATTAATATATTCATCACTTATATTGACTCCCCCACTGAAAGCCACCTTGCCATCAATAATAGTCATTTTACGATGATCACGATTGTTCATAAAAATACCTCTAAAAGGACTAAGTTTATTAAAAGAAATACATTTAATATTATAAGTCGCTAATTCTTTTGGATACTTAGTTGAAAGCATTGCAATACTTCCCATATCATCATATAAAATTCGGACTTCAACTCCTTTGGCCGCCTTTTCTTTTAAAATTTCTAAAATTCCATCCCACATTATTCCTTTACTAATAATAAAATATTCCATAAAAATAAATTTTTTTGCTTTTTTTAATTCTTTAAGTAATTCAGGATAAAATTTTTCACCAAATTCATAATATGTTATATCATTATTTTTACTTACGGGATAGCCAGAACGATTCACAATATATTTTAAATTATCTAAACTTTTCTTTTCCATCTCTTCTCTTATCCCGACATCTTGTTTTAAGTAATCACGATACTCTCTTTCTTTAATAAAAATATTTCTAAGTAGTTTATTTTTAGCATAACTACGACCTAAAGTTAAAAGTAAAATTGTTCCAAAAATAGGAAATAAAATGATTAAAATTATCCATGGAATATCATTAGAAAGACGCGTGCTATTTTTTAAAAGATTTAACACTATTAAAATACTAATAAGTCCATAAAAAACGCCAATAATTGTTATGTGCTCCTTAAAAAACAATTGAATAAAAATTGCAAAACCAAATTGCAATAAAATTCCTAAGGCCACAACTATGCCTCTTTTAATCGCCATTAGCATAAAACCACATCCTCTTGTTATCCCTATTATACCATGTTTACTATGAAGAACAAACCAGAATATATTTTAAAAACCAAACAAAAAACTAGGCTTAAAACCTAGTAAATTAATCAAAATTGGTAGCGAGAGAGGGAATCGAACCCACGACCTATCGGGTATGAACCGATCGCTCTAGCCAGCTGAGCTATCTCGCCATAACTAAAAAGCACTATTATCGTATCATACTTACATTTGTTTGACAAGTATTTTTGCAAAAATTGACGCCTTTTGGTTCATACCCCCTAGCTCTTCACTATTTTCTTTTTAAAAAATATATTATAATAAAGATGGGAGTATTATTATGAAAAAGAAACCTATAAAAGTTTTCCTTATTTTAGGACTTATAGTCATTATGTTCCTGATTCTTTATTATACCGAAATCATTCCTCATCATAAATACACTGATCAAGATTTTAATATTCCAACCTATCAAAGTAAAATTGATAAAGATAATGACGGGATAGATGACCAAACAGACATATTACAAAGCGCCAAAGAATACTTAAAAACAAAACCTAAATACAAAAGCAAATATTATAATACTGGTTATCCTAACGATGAATATGGTGTATGCACCGATGTTGTTGCTTTTGCCCTTTTAAATGCTGGTTACGATATTAAAGAACTTTTATATCACGATGCAAAAAATAATCAAAGACTTTACCAAATTGAAACGATTGACAAAAACATTGATTTCCGAAGAGTAAACAATCTGCATACTTATTTAAAAAGACATGCCATTTCTTTATCAACAGATGTTACTGACATTCATAATTGGCAAGGCGGAGACATTGTCGTTTATGAAAAGCATATTGGAATCGTTTCAGATCATCGCAATTACAAAGGAGTTCCTTTTTTGCTTCATCACGCCAACCCCTATCAAATTCATTATGAAGAAGATAAATTAAATAATCAAAAAATAATTGGCCACTACCGCATGAGTTAATGTTAAATTTTTTTGCGCTTTTTCCAAAGAACTTTGCTAGATTTTTTCTCTTTAATTATGTATATTTAAACCAGAAAGAAGGAATTATAAATGAATTTAGGAAAAAAAATATTCGAACTTAGAAAAAACAAACATTTAAGTCAAGAACAAGTTGCTGAAAAACTACATGTAACAAGACAAACCGTTTCAAACTGGGAATTAGGTGAAACATCGCCTGATTTGAACCAAGCCAAAGAACTTGCTAAATTTTTTGCTGTCAGTTTAGATGAATTAGTTGGCTTAGATTCACAAAATATTTTACAAAAAAAAGTAAGCAATGTTGAAAAATTAGCTGGAGTTATTCTTACGATTTTAAAAATTATGGGGATATTGTTCATCCTTTATTTATTTTTTATTCTAATAGCTATTATATGTTTTTCTAATATTAAAAGCGAAAATAAAAATATAAGTATTTCTGGAAATATTACTTGCACTTTAAAAAATGAAATATATGAAATTAGCTTAAATGATAAACAAGAAATGAATTGTCCAAATTGTTCAACAAAAATGATTAATGAATTGGCACCTTTAATTAATTGGGAAAACTTAGATCAAAGTTTTATAGATATTGAAAACTACTTCCGTCAAAATGGTGGAAATTGCCTTTAAAAAGAAAAAGTTCAAAACACAATTATTTTGAACTTTTTTTATTTTTTTTACAATATTTTTTATTAACTAGCTTTACTTTTACACCACGATCTAAAGCAAACATTTTCTTTACTCCATCTGGTAAATTCTTTTTATATACTTTCATCTAAACACAACCTCCAAACTGATAAGATTATAGCAAATTAAAAGACTTTTCACAAGCCTTTTTAAATCCAACGAGCAATTGTTATTTTTCTAGTTGTACTTTCAACATATTTAGCAAAAATATTAATGATACTTTCAACAATAGCTTTTAAAATATCTGTACAACTTTTCTTTACTTTAACCTGTACAATTTCTTTTTTTAATTCTTTACGAAAATCATAATCATCAATATAACGATTTAAAACATAATCAAATTCCTTTACTTCTTGTAAAGCATTAGCGTCATTTATATTTACACCAAAAATATAATCTTTATAAATACGGATTAACTTGGCCGTTATTTTATCTTCTTTAACATAATCGAAATTTACTATTTTATGAAAATTAGGACAATATTTTAAAATTTCTTTGTTTCCTTCCATATATGAGTTTCCCTACTTTCTCTACTCTTATTAAAAGAATACATCAAATTATAAAAAAACGCAAGGGAAATCAAAACTTGTGCTATAATATTTTTAAGAATAGGATGTGTTGTATGGTAAGAAAAAAAAGAAAACTAAAAAAACAAGTATATTATGTTTTAGCCGGCTTTATTGGCCTTATTGTGCTTGGCATTTTAGGGATGAATTATTATAACGACCTCAAGTATCGTCAAACAAATGAATTTAAACTATTAGATAAAGGGTATAGCAATGACGACACAAATATAATGTTAGAAAAACTGTCGGAAAATTCTATTACCATGGTTTTAAATAAAGAAAAAGATGATGCAATTGTTGCGCTCGTTAAAGAAAAATATTTTTTAGAAAAAAATTTAGAAGATTATCTTACATATATTCAAGAGGAAGAAGAAACAAATTATCAAGATGTTGTAGCTATCGTAAACGTTCACGCTAATCAAAATTGGTATGAAGAAGAATATAAAACCGATCCATCATTAAATGAATTAATGTTAGTTAATAAGTTTTATGCTTTAGATAAAGACTATACTCCAGAAAACTTAGTAAATATTCCTTTAACGTATGCTTATGGTAATGAAGGTGACTGTAAAATAATTGATTATGCTTACGAAAAATTTGTAGATTTATGGCAAGCTGCTAAAGATGCTGGATATTATCTAATGGTAAATTCTAGTTACCGAGATTATGCCGAGCAAGAAGAAACTTACAATTATCTTAAAAGTACTGTTGGTGAAAGAAAGGCTGATGAAAGAGCTGCTAGGGCTGGTCATTCTGAACATCAAACTGGCCTAGTTGTTGATATGACAAGTATTCATAATGCGAAAGATAGCACGTTTAAAGAAAGTGAGGAATATGCTTGGCTCCAAGAACATGCCCATGAATATGGTTTTATTGAACGGTATCCAGAAGGCAAAACATATATTACTGGTTATAACCCTGAGTCATGGCACTGGCGTTATGTAGGAATTGAAGCTGCAACCCAAATTCACGAAGAAGGAATAACTTTTGATGAATATTATGCTTTTTATATAGCAAAATAGACTGCTTTTACACAGTCTTTTTTTATGGAATAAAGCTACTAACATGAACTGTCGAAAAATTAGAATGTTCCATTATCCAATTTAGGATCTCAACGCTATCATCTATCATAACAAAATACTTATCTTCTAAAGAAGGGTATTTCTTTTTTATTTCCATCATTTTGGTTAATTTATCTTCATTTTTTAAAACAGTTAAAACATTAGCTCCTCTTATACCATAGTTTTTGTAAACTAATTCTTTCTTTTGACTTTCTTCCTCTGTATTTGAAACCTTTGTCAATACATATACCCTTTCCATATTCTTATCGGCTAAAAATTTTTGAAAAGTGTTTATTGGCCTTTTATTAGCGTAAAAATTTATTTCTGAAATAGCTTTTTCCCATGTTTCATCATTTGCAAAATTGTGGTTATATTCACCAAAATCATATGAAACCAAAACCCCATCTACATCAAAAAAGTAAACAGTATTTTCATTATTAAACAAGTCCTTAATTTTACTTTCTTTCATCCCTTTTCCTCCTCTATAATAAAAAAAGACCGTCTATTGGCCTTTCGATTATTTCTATTTGGTGGCTCCAGCGGGAATTGAACCAGCGACACAAGGATTTTCAGTCCTCTGCTCTACCGACTGAGCTATGAAGCCACAATGGCGGTTCGTACGGGAGTCGAACCCGTGATCTTCTGCGTGACAGGCAGACGTCATAGGCCACTAGACTAACGAACCATGGTTGCGGGAGCTGGATTTGAACCAACGACCTTTGGGTTATGAGCCCAACGAGCTACCAGACTGCTCCATCCCGCGATATATTAAATGGCGGAGGAAAAGGGATTCGAACCCCTGCGCCGTTTTCACGACCTCTCGGTTTTCAAGACCGATCCCTTCAACCGGACTTGGGTATTCCTCCATTTATTGGTGCCCGAGGCCGGACTTGAACCGGCACGGGCTATTACACCCGCAGGATTTTAAGTCCTGTGCGTCTACCTATTCCGCCACTCGGGCAGGCACTTGTCTTATCGCTAAGACTTCTTCATTATAATATGGATAAACCAAATAATCAAGTATTTTTTTGGTTTTCTAAGCAAATTGCTTACAAAAACAACGTTTGGTTAAAATATTTTAGGAAATACAAATCAATTTTTTTCCTTTTCATTCTCATACTCTAATAATTTTTCGTTCATCCAAATAGGCAATTGTTTTTTTAAAGGTGCAAAACCATGATCAATTAAAGCATCCTTCTTTAAAGCAAATGGTGTATTTTTAATACTACATTTTAACTTTTTATTTTCTTCATCAACTTCCAAAATTACACATGGTATTTCTTCATGCAAAGCCGCATACTCTGTAACATCTTTAACAAAATGCTCGCTCAATTCAGAAATATGAATAAGACCTGTGTAACCTTCATCGAATGATAAAAATATACCGTAATTTTCAAAACCAGTCACAATTCCTGTGACTATATCTCCTTTTTTATACGTCATAATCTCTTCACCACATATCAATATTATAAAGGATTTTTCTTTACTTGTTAAGCCAGAAATTTTATAATAAAAAAGAGGTGCAAAAATGAACGATGAAGTTATAAAAAAAATCGAAGAAAAATTAGATGATATTCGTGTATTTTTAAATATAGAAGGTGGAGACGTTGAATTCATTAAATACGAAGATGGTTATGTATATGTAAAATTACTAGGCGCATGTTCCCATTGCAACTTTTTAGATGTTACTTTAAAAGATACAATTGAAAGCTACTTAAAAGAAGAAATACCGGAAATAGAAGGAGTTATTAATGTTACATTATAACTCTTTTTCTATTAGCCAAGAAATACTTGGAATAGGAATATAATCATTAATAATATTCCATGCTTTTTTCAAAAAAATCTCTTGGCGTGGAATAAAGTCGATCACTTTAAGCAAACTTTCTTCAGCTTCATCTTCATTGATAATCTTTTCATGTAAATCAAAATAATAAGATGGATATAACAAACGGGCATACAATAATATTAAACTATTAAAATCCGGATGACTTATATCCAAAAAGGCTTTTAATTCAATATATGAAAGCTCTTCATTTATAAAAACCATACTCTTGATATATTCCGCCACATCTCTTACTTCTACATCAAAAATAAAGTTTAAGGGATTATCATAATTTAGCCGTAAATTTGGAAAAGAAACACGGCGATGAGCCAAAACAACAGGTAAATTATCAGTTGATAAAGACAGATTATTCAAATAACATATTGCATTTTCTGCTAATCCAGCAAAGTAACTAAAACTATTCAAAATAATTGGATACTTTTTTCCCATCTCCGAAATTTGATATTCTAAATAATCGACTTTTTCACTCCAAAGTTGTTTCCAATTGTTTCGGTAAAGCATACTTTTTTTTCTATTTAAACGTAAAATTTTATTTCGCCCTAACATATCCGTTAAACCATACTCATGTAAAGGATTATCTACTTCGACTAATACATATAAATCTTCATTAATCTTTGTTAAATAATTTCCTTCAACATTTATAATAAAAGAAAAAGCAGGGATTTTTCTTATCTGTAATTCATAAATCAAATTTAATAATTCTTGAAATTCTTCTAATGAACGTTTCCATTTAGTAAAATAATATTTTTTTTGCTTATATTCAAAAACAGAATACTCCCTATATTCCGTTATATTATCTATTAGAACATGATAAGCATATAAAATATTTTCTTTCATAGTAAAATATATGAAAAAAACTTAAAGAATACTACTCTTTAAGTTTATGCCGCTTTTGTTAATGTTAATACTGCTTCTTCAGTGTTAGCTGGAGCAACTCCTCCAGTATTATCAACAATATAATTATTAGGATTTTCACCAAACATTCCTGGAATTGGTTGAGCATCAGCTATATTTGCATTTATAACCTCATTTTGAGGCATATTTACAACATTTTTAACAGGTTCATTCATTATTTTTTTTTTACTATTTAACAAATTAATAATTTCTGTATCATATTTTTGATTTATAGCATCTATCTCTTCTCTACGACGTCTATTTATATCCTCAATTTTAACAATATCATCATTATCATTAATTTCTGGTTCAGCTGTTGGTGCTGGAATTTGGGTTGAAACAACTGGTTCATTCACAACTGAAGGCTGATTTATTTCTGTTTGAATAGTTGACGTCTCAGCCATATTGTTTACAACCGGATTTTCTAAAGTAGTTGGTAAATCAACAACAGGATTAGAAGCAACATTTGAAATTTCATCAGGACTTACTGCCTGTTCAGCATTTGGATTAAGAACAGGTTGCTCAACATTTACAGCTGATTGCTGAGGCACTACATTCACCACAGGAGAAATAACTTGTTCAGTAACTGGACTTACTATTTCCGGTGTTTGCGTTGCAACTTCATTAATTTGATTATTAACTTCTGGTTGTGTCGTTTCGTCAACAACATTATTTACTAAAGAAGCATCATTTTTTACCTCGTTTTCAGAAGAAATTGAAGGATTTACTTCTGGTGTATTAACCTCAGTTTGTTCATTAACAACAGGTGCTGCCACCATCGTTTTTAAAATGGCTAACCCCGCAAGTTGATTAGAATTAACAGCCATCAATCTTTCTTGACCAGCAGAAATTTTAATTTCCTTTAGATTAATTGGTTCAACCGTATTTGTATTATTTTTTATAATATCAATAACAGCCAATTTGGTTTCTCCCCAAGTAGCCTCATCTATAATAGGTTGATATAATCCATCCTTTTCCCAATAAAAACTTAACACATTATTACCATTATTAAGTTGCTCAGTATCTAAAATAACAATTGGTATATTTTTAATATTTGGACGTGAATCATCTACACTTTTAAAAGCACATACAAGTTTTTTTTCTACAGATACGCCATCTGGTCCAATCAAAGTGATTTTTTCTTCCATAATTTCTCCCTCTATTCTGAAATGATTATAACAAATTTGTAACTAATAAGCAATAACTTGTGCTTATTTTTCTTCCCTACTCAATATAAAATAACGACATTCCGGCGCACAGTAAAGTTTTAAATAATTATCAACGTGATCTATATCATTAATATCTTTGAATTTTGGATTCGTCTTGCTGTTAAATCCTTTTAAACGTAGTTTTCCATAAGCCCAATCCCCAACAATATAATCAAAAGAATCAAAGTAATCAGTAAGTTTTTTTTCTAATTCTTCTTTATCTATCCCGTCTTTTTCGTTTTTCATAACTAAATATTTTTGATTATTAATCACAATATATTCCATAAAAATCCCCCTAAAAAAAGTTTATTGCAACTAGCATAACTATAAAAATAGCTGTCGCCGCGACACTAGCAAAAAGCAAAAAATCGACATATCCATTACCAGTCGTAACTCTATTACCATATCTTTTATAATAATTTACAGCTTTATCTAAAAGTTCTTTGCGATTTGGCAAGCTGGCATCAACCCGAAAAAAAGTATATATTTGGTTATTAACAGCTTGTAAATCTTGACTATTTAAAGCGTTTATTTGGGCAAAATTATAACCTAAAAGAGCATAAGCATCAGCATTTAATATTTCTTTATACATTGGTTTTAATGAAAAATCATGAGTATTTTCAAACATTTTACTACGTAAATACCCTAATACGATATTATCATCTTCCACATATTTTTTTAAATCGTTTTGTTTTTTTGGATTATCAGGCACGTACAAATATGCTTTAAATTCATCAAAAACATTAACCGGCAAATTCATCGCTTTTTGTTTATAGCAAAACATATCAATAACATATTTTTCCAATTTTAAAAAAGCTGAATTAGGAATTTCCCCCTTTTTTTCCTCAATTCGAAATTGTGAAAATTGTTTCTTAAAGTCATCTAAAGAACTAGAAGGGAAACCGTATTTTGTTATATTGTTATCAAAGCCTCCCATCATGTGTTCATTATGAGTAATATAAGGATTTAAAATATCCAATTCACCATAAATATATACAAGTGCTTGAATAATAGAAACTAAAAAATCATTAAACACAGGATTATTGGGTTGTTCTTTATATTTCAAATATGTTTCAATTGCCGAAGATACTTCGGGATTGATAAATGGTTGTCCTATCATAGTCTTCACCCTAGTGTAAGTATAACATAAAACTTATGGAAAATAAAGCTCAAAGAATGTTGTTTCAGTCTCATAATTTTTATTATACCAGTCCGGTACTTCACCTTGAATTAATTGTGTATCTAGTAAAAATTCATAACTTTTTTCTTCTTCCTTCGTTGTTACAGGCAAAATTACTTCATAAGAAATAGTAACATGCAAATATATTTCTAACATTGCATTATTAATACCATAATCTAAAATTCTTGTTTGAACATTTGTGAATACTGAATTCATAAAATGAATAAAAACAGGTATTTTAGGTCCTATATTTACTAAAAAAGGCGAATCACTAATAATTCCAACTGGAATATCTAACAGAATGCCTTTCAGATTTTGTTTTTTAATTTCATAATTCATATAAGGCAGAGAAGTAATCTGTTCCGTATTTTCTAAACTGCTTTGCAAAAATTCTGTAAGTTTAGATGCTAAATTATAAATACAAGCCATATTATAAGAAACATTGATAATTTCACCTTTACTATTATTTACAAGTTCAAAACATTCTTCATTAGTTGCTCGCTCATCCAAAAAAATTTGATAATTACTAGCTATAGTATCAATGTATTTTTCCATATTTTTTGTTGCAATATGCACGACTTTTGGTGAAACGTTTTGAATAAAAAATATAAACAAACTTAAAAAAGTCACAACCAAAAAAAGACCAAATATCAATTTTCTTTGCTTAGCAAATCCCCTTTTTTTTATTAAAAACATTTTCATACTGTATTATATAAAAAAGAATGGTTATTTAAAACCATCCTAAATTCAAAAAATCATTTAAAAAGATAACAACTCCTGCTACAATCGCTAAGACAACCAGTAAAATCAAAATTTTAATTAAAATCGAACTAATTTTTCCTTCTTTATCGGTTTCCGCAAAATCTTTTTTATTAAATTTCATACTATTTGTGTAAAAAGAGTCATCTATATCTTCGTCTAATGCTTCCGCAATCTCTCTCTTTTCTTTTTCTTTTGTTTCTTCCTTTTCAATTGCTTCATCTAACTCTTTAGCCCCAGCTACAACAGTATTTTCATCACCGCGTAATTCTTCTAAAATATCTAAAGGATCTAAAGTTTTGTCGTCATCTATTTCTTCTTCCTCTTCTTCCTCTTTTTCATTCTTTAATTCTTCTTGTAATTTTTTAGTATAATTTTGGGTTTCATTCAAGTTAATAGTTGCAATTAAATCAATTAGTTCGTCTTTTGTCTTTTCATCAGCAGCTTTTGATTTCACTTCTTTTTCTTCTAATTCTAAATTTTTCAAAATGTCATATTGTGTATCCCGAACTTTTTTTAATCTTTCACTTTGGTAATCAACTTCTTTTTCTTCTCTTGCTTTTTCTAAAATTGCATTTATATCATATTCTTTAGTTTTTTCTAATTCTTCTTCCTCTTCTTCAGGAAGGTCCAACTTTAATGAACGTCTTTTAGGCACTTCTTGATAATTTTTTTCTAAAATATCTTTTAATTTATCAATATCAATTTGGGAATCATTTTCACCTATAACTTTAGCATTACTACCTATATCAAAATTTTCTAATTCACTTTTTTTTATTTCTTCATAAAGTTCGTTGTTTTTTTTGATTCTTCGCGGCGGAATGTTAGGTGTATCATCATAATATTTATTAATTCTTGTCTTCATAACTATGATCCTTTCATACTAAATATAACATATTTTGACATATTTGAAAACGACAATTTATTGATTTTTAAAACTTTTTATGTTTAAATAATCTTGGTGATTATTAATGAAAAGCATTAAGGCTTTAACGGATCAATGTATAGGCTGTGGAGCATGTATTGGAATTGATCCAGAACATTTTGATTTTAATGATGATGGATTATCTCATGTTATTAGTAACGAAAACATCGATTCTCCACTAGTTACTGAAGCAATAGAATCATGTCCTGTAGGCATTATTTCTATTGAAGAAGAAAAAAAAGAAGAATCAACTAACGAAAATCCTTCTTTTTAAAAAACGTTCACATGATTAAAATGTGAATGTTTTTTTATTTTAAAGAATATAATTTCTTTACTTCTTTAATTGTTAAAGGACGATACTGTCCTTTTTTTAAACCTTCTAAATTTAAAAAGGCAAAACTTTCTCTTTTTAAAGTTAAAACTTCATGATTAATAGCTGCCAACATTTTTTTTACTATATGGTTTCTTCCTTCTACAATTCCTAAATAAACAAGCGAATTTTGACTTTCTTTATTAACTTTTTTAACTTTAAAATATGTTGGAATTACTTTCCTACCATCAATAACAATTCCTTTTTTTATTTGCAAAATATCATCTTTAGTAAAAAGACCTTTAACCTTAGCTAAATAAATTTTTTCAATTTGATTTTTTGGATGAGTCAAAAAATTAGTTAAATCCCCATCATTAGTTAGCAAAAGTAATCCCGTAGTATCATAATCTAATCTTCCAACTGGATAAATTCGCTTTTTAGAAGGAATAAAATCAACTACCGTTTTGCGTCCTTTATCATCATGAACACTGGAAATAACTTTTTCAGGTTTATAAAGCAAATAATATTCTTTTTCTTCTTTAGTTGCTAACAATTTACCATTTATCACAATTTCATCATCATAGTTTGCTTTATACCCTAGTTCGGTTACAATTATCCCATTGACAACAACTTTTCCTTTTAAAATTAAATCTTCAGCTTTTCTTCGCGAACAATAACCCGTTGAAGCAATGATTTTTTGTAGTCTTTCCATAGTTCCTCCTATCTTTTTAAATTATCTAAATATGTTCTTTCTAAATTATAATGATATAAATTTCCTTGAATAAAAATATCTATTCCTTTTTGCCAATCATCGTCAGTAAAATATTGAAAAATATTTAAAATATAATTCGGATCATTAGCCTCTAAAATACTACCGTTTAAAATATCTTCTTGACTTATGCCTGCATGAATTCTTGGATACCCCATATTATAAGAAGCTATTCCTTTAATTAAGTCTTTTTTCATTTGAATTAAATAAGATAAGTAAGCCGTCGAAATCCGAATATTCGTATCAACATTATTTTTAGCGTCTTTTAATCTAAAAATTTCATAACCTTCATTTTTTAATTTTACTGCTTCTTGAATTTTTTGTTGTTCTTCTGACGTAAAGTTTGGAAAATGCGTCATCGTTTCAAGATCGCTTATTGGATATTTATCATAACAACTTGGTAAAACATAAAGTTTATCAGTTTTAACAAGTATTCCATCTTGATATACCGGAACTTCAATTTTTTCACCACAAATACTTCCCGTAAGCTGCCCAACATTATTATAATTAGGACTTGTTTTATCATTTGATCTTTCTTGAGTAAATAAAGAAACTAATAAATTTTCATCAATACCATAACGGTTACTATAATTAGATATACTACTTCCAAATAAAGATTTAGTTTCAGCCTTTTTTTGAAACCCCAATTCATCAGTCGGATAAACTTCATTCGTAAAAGTAATTTTATCTTTTATTGCTTTAATTTCTGGTTCAGAAACATCTTCTTCTTTCACCATTTTTTGTGATGGATCAACCTGAATAATTATCGGTGCTTGCGTAGCTACAATTGGAGAAATAATTTCGTTTGCCACATCTTGTGTTTCTTCATACTCTATATTTTCATTTATTGATATTTTATCTTTTTTATTTGTAAAAGCTAATAATGCAACGGCCGCGCATAAAAGAAAAAGTCGCTTATTTAACATTCTTCCTTTTTTACTTCGCATACAAAGTGGTTTTAATGAAACTTCAAGGTGATTATTGCTTCGCAAAAGTTGATACCGAAACATTTTGTTATCAATAATAATTATTCGTCTTTCTTCATCAAGCAATTTTATTTTGCTCTTTGGATATTCTTGCTTAATATACTCTAACCAAGCTTTTTTAGTACTATTCATCAGCAAATTCATCCTCTAAAAGAATCATTACTTCTTTTAATTCTTCTTCACTAACATCAAACAAATTATTTTCTTCATCCTTTGGATCGTATTTTGATACAAAAACGTCACCATCAATTTTATCCGTTTCTTCATACACTAAATAAAATTGCTTATATTTTTCGGAATATAAACTTGTTATTATTTTGCATTCGATACTTCCTTCATCAGTATCTAAAAAAAATGTATTATTCATGGTCACTACCCTTTCTTTTCTTAATTATTTCATTTACCGCTTTTAATATGCCAATTTTTGCTGATTCGAAAGTAAGTCCCCCTTGTTGATAAGCTAAATACGGTTCACGCAAAGGCCCATCACATGATAACTCGATACTAGAACCTTGAACAAAAGCTCCAGCAGCCATAATAACTTTATCATCGTATCCTGGTGTTTCAATTGGAATCGGTTTTACAAAAGAATCAATAGGACTACCAGCTTGAATTCCAGCACAATAAGAAATTAAATCTTCTGGATTACCAAATAAAATAGTTAGAACTATATCTACACTTTCTTCCAATGGTTTAGGATCGACTAAATACCCTAGTTCTTCCAATAAAGCACTTGTTAAAATAGATGTTTTAACCGCACTAGAAACTACTTGTGGAGCTAAAAAAATACCTTCTAAAAATTGTCTATTTGCTCCTAAACTTGGGCCAACTTCTTTTCCTTCACCAGGCAAAGTAAGAGCTTCAGAAACTAAATGAACATATTCTTTTTTACCGACAACATATCCCCCATTTAAAGCCATCCCACCGCCAAGATTTTTAATAAGTGAACCAACTACAATATCCGCCCCAACTTCACAAGGCTCTTTTGTAGTTACAAACTCACAATAGCAATTATCTATCATAATTATCGTATTAGGACTTATTTTTTTAATTTCCTGAATTATTTTCTCTACTTTATCCAAAGATATACTCTTTCGGCTTGAATATCCTCTACTTCGTTGAATTTCAATTACTTTTACTTGATGATTAGTTAAATAATCAAGAATCTTAGCTGTATCAAAATCGTCATCTTTCAAAGGAATTTCATCATATTTAATGCCGAAACTTTTTAATGAACTAGCATTTTCTTTAATCCCGATAACTTCATGTAAGGTATCATAAGGAGTACCTGTAATAGATAAAAGTAAATCATTAGGTCTTAATAACCCGAAAAGTGTTTTAGCAAGGGCATGGGAACCAGAAATAAATTGATTTCTAACCAAAGCATCTTGAGCTTTAAAAATATACTTATAAACATTTTCAATTGCTTCTCTGCCAATATCATCATATCCATAACCTGTTGTCATATTAAAATGTGTTTCACTTATATGAGCATTCCAAAAAGCCTGCAAAACTTTAGCTGTATTTTCTTCACAAATGGCATCTATTTCAACTAATTTATTTTTTATTTTGGGTAAAACTTTATCATAAAGTTCCCATGTTTCTTTTTCTAAATTCAAATAATTTTTCATTCACTAACCACCTCAAACGCACCAGTTTTATCTGTCAGAATCCATTTTAGCACAATATTTACTGCTTTCTCTATGGAAACAAAGGAAAGCAATGGTTTAATATCTTTAGGAATATCATTCATTGGAGTATCTAACCAACCAAATAGAATTGAATTAACAAAAGCATCTTTATAAGCTATTGCAAAATCTTTCGTTAACATATTTAAAGCAGCCTTAGAAGCATCATATTCCATCGTCACAACGTCCATTTTATCAATTGTATTATCAGAAGAAATATTAAGAATATGCCCTTTTCTTGCACAAATATCTTTTCCAAAAATTTTCATCAGTAAAAAAGGAGCATAAACATTAACCGTAAAAACAGAGTTAAAACTGTAATAATTTTTTTCTTCTAACTCACTTACATGATCTAAGCCAGCATTATTAATTAAAATATCAAGACAAATATTTTCTTTATCTAAGCATTCTTTTAAACGATAAATATCTTCTTCTTTCATAAAGTCAGCTTGAATGATAAAAGAACTTGCCTTATATTGTTCATGTAAAGTTAAAATATTATTGTTATTCTTACAATAATGCATAACAACATAATAGCCTTCTTCTAATAATCTTTTACAAATTGCATATCCTAAACCACCAGAAGCTCCCGAAACTAAAACCGTTTTCATAAACTTTCCTCATATTCTTTCTCATTAAAACCAAAAAGGACATTTTTCTCAGTCAATAAAATAGGTCTTTTAACTAGCATTCCATCTGTACTTAATAGCCTCAATAGCTCTTCATCACTCATCCTTGACCGTTTTTCTTTAAGATTTAATTTTTTATAAACCAAGCCACTTGTATTAACCATTTTATTAATAGGTACACCTAAGTCATACCATTTTTTTAACTCTTCATAAGTAGGATTATTAACTTTTATATCTCTTTCTTCAAATAAAATATTATGTTCCTCCAAATACTTTTTAGCTTTCTGGCATGTACTGCATTTTGCATAACAAATAAAAAGATTCACAAGTACCACTTCCTCATAAATCTATTATAAATGAAAAAGAAATTGAAAGCAAATT
>CALVLG010000008.1 GCA_944336815.1 uncultured Bacilli bacterium
AATTAGAACGAGAAATCGACTCACAAGATTTGCAATTGTTTACTGTTAATATAAAATCAAAAAAATATGATAATGTAACAGATTTAAAAAACAATTTAAATATTAAATCTTCTTTGAAAACGATATTTGAAAAATATTATAACGCGAATAACTTATATCAGTATGTTAATGAACTATATAAATTAGGAATAAATATAAATAATATTTGTAAAGCTCTTGTTAATATTGAGTATGATATTAAAAATCAGATTGGCGAAAAGCCATCGGGCGGTGAAAAAGCAGAATTTAATTTATTGAAAGAAATAGCAAATGCCTATAAATATGATGTATTATTAATAGATGAACCAGAAGCATCGTTTGATAATCCATTTATTAGTGAAAATATTGTTGATGTTATAAAAAATATTTCAGAAAAAACTACAGTATGTATAACCACTCATAATAGCACACTAGCTATGATGCTTAATCCTGATAAGATAATATTTACAGAAAACAAAAAAGGAATTCATAAAATTTATTATGGAACTATGGGTGACAAAATATTTAAGACTGTAACTGGAGAAGAAATTATAAGCTATGATAAAATTTTAGAGGTATTAGAAGCCGGCAAGGAAATATATATTGAGAAAGGAAGAAAATATGAAAGTTTTAGAAATAGTTGACAATCATGGTTGGTATATACTAAACGGAATGAAAAAGTCTATTTTAGATTTAAATAGGGAAGATATATTTTTAATATTAGAAACTATCTATTCAAATGATCAAATGCAGAATGATGTTATAGATGATGAACACAAAATTTTAAATGAAGCAGAAAAAGTAATATATAATAATATATATCAATATATATTGGAATTCGAACAAAAAAAAGATGATTTAAAAAAAGAAATAGATGAGGAATTCTCTGATGTTATAAAATTGTTGGATGACTCAGAAGAAAAATAACATATAAATTTTATACTTGCAACCCTCCTCAAACAGAGCTAACATACAACACAAGGAATCGATTTTTATCAAATATTTTTAAAAGATAATGCCCATCGCCCTTAAAAGAAGAAGTCGAAAATTATATTATGATAATTAAATGTTTTTAAATGTTTAGCTAAAACAAGGATAGATTTAAATTTAAAATAATAGATATACAAAAAAATTAATCTAATTTGTAAATATGAAATAAATGTAAGGACGATGACTTTATTGATTTTTTAAATTATAAAAAAGCGTGAATGTGAAATAATAAAAGGTATGTTATTGCTAGGAGTGCTAGGAGGTTTTTATGTTTGATTTAGAAAGATTTGTTAAAGCTCAAGAAGGTATATATGAGAAAGCATTAGAAGAAATTAAAAATGGCAGAAAAGAAACTCATTGGATGTGGTTTATTTTTCCACAGCTTGTTGGTTTAGGATATAGCTACTATGCTAATTATTATGGAATTTCTTCTTTAGAAGAAGCAAGGGAATATTTAAAATGCGAATTATTAAGAAAAAGACTTTTAGAAATATCAAATGAATTACTAAAATTAAATGATAATATCATAAATATTTTTGGTTACCCAGATTGCTTTAAATTACAATCTTCTATGACGCTATTTATGAAAACTGATTCTTCTATTTTAGTTTTTCAAGAAATATTAGATAAATTTTACGAAGGAAAACAGGATGAACAAACAATAAAGATATTAAAGCGAAAAATAACAAACAATTTTTTTGATTAATTTGCTTTATATTTTTAGAGAAAAATTTAAAATTTAATGTCTTGAATAACCTTTTTTAATTATTAACACGGATATTTTTATTCGTGTTTTGTTTTTCATGTGTTTCGCTCATTTTTAATTTCATATAAATTTTTGGAATTTCTTAATATTATTTTATAAAAAAACGAACTAAAAAGTTCGAGTATGTTTTAAAATGGAGCAAGTGAGGAGAATCGAACTCCCGTCTCAACCTTGGCAAGGTCGCATTCTAGCCACTGAACCACACCTGCGTTGTTTGTATTTATACTATATCAAAAAGAATTTTAAAAATCAACTAAAACTTGGTTGCGATTTGCCTTTTTTTTATGGTAAAATGTTTTTGATAAAAGATGGAAGGTTAGAAATGAAAAAAAAGAATAAAATTTTGATAATATTGTTACTATTGTTATTAGCTGGCGGGATAGGATTTGGAGTATATTATTTTATCTTTAAAGAAGAGCCTGTTACTTTAGAACCAACAAAGGAAGTTCAAATTACAAATAGTATTGAAAATTATGGCTATAATTTAGATGATCGTGATACTGAACTTTTTAAAACTAAATTTGAAGAACTAAAAACGTTGTTAAATGAAGAACAATTTGATACAGAAGAATATGTTTCTTTAATTAGTCAATTATTTATTATTGATTTATATACAATTGATAATAAAATTAGTCGTTATGATGTTGGTGGATTAGAGTATGTTTATAAAGATGCAGTTGCTTCTTTTCAAAGTGTGGCCCAAAACAGTATTTATAAAACGGTCGAAAATAATTTAGATGATACAAGAACCCAAAAACTACCGGAAGTTTCAGAAATCACGATTGATTCTATTAAAGAAACAACTTTTACAATGCCTGATGATAGTGTTGTAAATGGTTACGGGGTTAAATTAACTTGGGATTATGTAGAGAACTTAGGATATGATACACATGCTACATTAATACTTATTCCGGATGAAAATAAATATGGTGTAGTATATATGGATTAAGCAACTTGTTTTATGTGGATTATTTGTGTATAATATTGCTAATAATAAGGAGGCTAAAATGAAAAAAAATCATAGTATAAAAACATATACTGTTATTGCTGTTTTATTTGTTGTTTCGTTAGTGGTCTTAACTGTAAGCGTTAGTTATTCTTTTTTTAATATTCAAGTAGAAGGTGAAGTAACACCCGATACTCCAAATGGTGGTGGTAAATTTTCAGTAACTACAACTTTAAATGATTCAGATATAATTAATGCTGCAGAGTTAGCTTTGATTGATGGAGCTAATTATTTAACGGAAGCTGAAAAGGTATCTTTTAGCATTACAAATTCTGCTAATTCCAATTTAAACGCTAAATATACGATTGATGTTGTTGAAATGACACTTTCAAAAAATTTAGCTAGCAAATATTTTAAATGGGCTATTGCAGTAAATGACGAAGTGAAGGTTAGTGGTGATTTTGCCGATGAAACGATTGCTCCTGAAGGAACTAGTGATACTACTTTAGTGGAAAATTTGACTAAACATTTAATTACAGAAGAGAATGCTTTGTCTTTGAATATCGGGGCTACTGATAATTTAGTATTTTATATGTGGCTTGAAAATGACGAGGCTGTTGATCAACTTTATTTAACGAATGGTACTTTTAAAGGTAAACTTTCAATGAGTGCAGTTCCAAGTAAAAATTAGGCTTTTTTAAAAGTCTTTTTCTTTGGCATAAAATGTGATAAGATACATATTAGAAACGAGTGATATATATATGATTAATTTTGGAGCTCTTTTACTCCCTTTACTTGCGGGTGTTTTTTTTCTTTGTGGTTTTCTTTTAGTAAAATTTGTCAAAAAGAAAAAAGAACTATCTATTTTTGCTACTTCAATGGCTCTAATCGTGATGCTTGGGATGATTTTTTTTGATTTAGTGCCTGAAATAATTGAAATGAGTGAATCTTTTATTCAAGTTGGGAAAACTGAAAAAGTTGTCTTTATTTTAGGTTTTGTTATTTTCGGGATTTTACTTTTAAAAATATTTGATTTATTTATTCCCCATCATCATCATGAACATATCGAGAGTGAAAAGAATAAAACTGAGCACAATCATCATGTTTTTCATATTGGTTTTATTATGGCATTATCATTAATATTACATAATGTTTTAGAAGGAATGAGTATTTATATAATTGGGTTAGAAAGTATTTCAGCAGGTCTTTTGACAGCAATTGCTGTTGGTTGTCATAACTTGCCTTTAGGAATTGAAGTGGCAACTAGTATTGAAAGTGAAAAAAAAGGCCGGAAAGTTAAAGTTGTTTTAGAGTTGTTACTTGTTTTTTCTTCGTTAATAGGAGCTTTGGTTTTATTTTTCTGTCAAAATTCATTACCAGATGTTTTCATGTTAGCATTAATTTCCATTGCTTGTGGAATGATTTTATATATTGCTTTATTTGAATTATTAAATGAAACAATGAACTATTTAAAAAGAAGAGAAACATATTATGGCTTTGCCGTTGGTGTTTTAGTTATTTTATTAATGACATTTATTCATTAATTTAGTATAATTTAAAAGGCCAAAGGAGGGTATATATGGGACGTGCTTATGAAGTTAGAAAAGCTAGCATTCAAAAAACGGGTGCTCTTAAAGCAAAATTGTATTCTAATTATGCTAAAGAAATTTATTTAGCGGCTAAAAAGGGAACACCAGAAATAGAAAGCAATATTTTATTAAAAAGATTGGTTGATAAAGCTAAAAAAGAACAAGTGCCAAATGATATTATTAATCGGGCCATTGATAAAGCTAAAGGTAATGGTGGCGAAGATTATGAAGTTGTTACTTATGAAGGCTTTGGACCAGGGGCTTCTACTTTAATCATTCGTACTTTAACTGATAATGTTAATCGAACGGTGGGAATGGTTCGGGCGGCTTTTAATAAAATTCATAAAAGTTTAGGTGTAACTAATTCTGTATCTTATAATTATGATTATTTAGCTATTTTAAGTGTTAAAGATATGGATGAAGAAACTGTTTTTAATGAATTATTATTAGAAGGAATCGAGCCAGTTGATTTTGCTAATGAAGAAGGCGAAATTGTTATTACAGTTAAACCTACTGATCATAATAAAGTTAAAGATGTTTTAGAAAAGTTAAATCCTAATGTTACTTATTTATTAGATGAAGAAGGAATGTATCCAAAAGATAAAATTACTTTAGATGGTGAAGATAAAGAACTTTTTATGCGGTTACTTTCTTTATTAGAAGATATTGATGATGTAACAGATATTTATCATAATGTCAATTTAGAGTAAATTTTTAAAAAAATTCGTTTTTTTAAAGGAAAAACGGATTTTTTTTTGTAAGTAATATTGAAAGGAGGATTTTATGCAACAAGAAGTAAATGAATATATTATGGAACTAATGCCAGAAGTTTTTGCTAGTCATCCTAATTTGTTTCAAGATAAAGATACTTTTACGGATTATTTAGAAAAGCAAAAATACATTCGGGAACAAAATGAAATTATTTTAACAAGTATTTCTGAAAAGTTGATTGAAAAATTTGGAAACAAATATACAGTAGAAGAATTGTTTTGGATGCAAAAGCTTTTTTTGCTTTATCCAGATGAAACGCCGGTATCATTATTAAAACTTTCTTGGGATCATGTTAAATTTATCTTAAACATTTTCGATGCTAAAGAACGGGATTTTTATATTCAAGAATGCTTAGCCAATAATTGGACTTTAGAAGAATTAAAAGAGAAGTTTTTATTAAACCTTTATCCAAAGTATGTTTATGTTAAAAAAAAGTATGTAAATAAATCTTTTTCAAAAGAACTTTTTTATGATTTGTTGGTTTTTATTTGGTAATTTCATCTTTTTTTCACAAATTTGATATAATATAGACAAAAAAGAAGGTGAAATCTTGAAAATTTTAGTTGTTGATGATGAAATGCTTATTCGGGAAGTCGTTAAAGAATATTTGACTTTGGATGGCTTTTTAGTAGATGAAGCAAGTGATGGTGATGAAGCTGTTAAATTGGCTTTGCAAAATGATTATAATCTAATTATTATGGATATTATGATGCCTAAAAAAGACGGTTATCAAGCGGTAAAAGAAATTAGGAAAGAAAAAGACGTTCCGGTTTTAATGCTTTCAGCTCGTGGGGAAGAATTTGATAAACTAATTGGTTTTGATTTAGGAATTGATGATTATGTAACGAAGCCTTTTAGTCCAAAAGAATTAGTCGCAAGAGTTAAAGCAATTATTAAACGGAATGAAAAAAGTGGTTCAAAATTAGAATTTGGTGGTCTTGTGGTTGATGATTTAGCTCATGAAGTAAGAGTAGATAATAAAGTTGTTAATTTGACTCCGAAAGAATATGATTTATTAAAATATTTAGTGGCAAACAATCATATCGCTTTATCAAGAGAACAATTATTAACTAATATTTGGGGTTATGATTTTTATGGCGATGATAGAACTGTAGATACACATGTAAAAACACTTAGACATCAACTAGGTAAATATGGTAATTTAATTAAAACGGTTCGTAAGGTAGGATATAAGTTTGAATATTAAAAAATATTTGGCGAGTATTAAAGCCAAAACGTTTCTTTATTTAATTTTGTTTAGTGTTTTTATTTTAGTGATTTTATGGTTTTGCCAAGTAGTTTTTTTAAAATATTCTTATCAAGATTATCAAATACAAAATATGAATAAACTTGCTTCCTTAATTCAGCATTCTTCTTTTGTTAATTTAAGTAATACTTTAGAAGAAGTTGCTTATGAAAATGAAGTATGTGCCGAGTATTACGCAAATACGGGAAATGTTTATTATTATAATACGATGATGAATGGTTGTGCTCTCGGAAAAAATAATCCGGATATTTCTAAAACGGAAGAGGAATTTATGGCATCTTCAAAAAGTACGGATACTTATAAAGTTATTAACAATGAGTATGAAGTGCAGGCTTTTTTGTATGGAATTAAAGTAGATACGGGGACTGTCTTTTTGTATAGTACTTTAGAAGATGTTGGAAGAGCTAATAATGTTTTAAAAGGTCAACTTATTTATTTAACGATAGTAGCGATTTTATTCGCAGGCATTTTAGCTTACTTTTTATCTAGAAAACTATCCGAACCAATTATGGATATTACGAATAAAGCAAGAGAGTTAGGGAAAAAGCCAAATGTTAAGTTTCCGGATTATGGTATTATGGAAATTAATTCTTTAGCTAAAGTTTTAGATGGTGCTCAAAATGAAATTGTTAAAAACGATGAATTAAGAAGAGATTTGATGGCAAATGTGTCCCATGATTTAAAAACACCGTTGACAATGATAAAGGCTTATGCGGAAATGGTCCGAGATATTTCTTATCAAGATGCTAAAAAAAGAGAAGAACATTGTAATATTATTATGGCTGAAGTTGATCGTTTAAACGTTTTAGTAAATGATATTTTAGATCTTTCTAAGATGCAAGCTCAAGCAGATGATATTCATTTAGAAAAGTTTGATTTAGTAAAAGAAATAAAAAGTATTATTAAACGTTATGAAATAATTAAAGAAACGGAAAATTATCGTTTTGTTTTAGAACTACCAACTAAAGCGATGGTGATGGCTGATCAAAAAAAGATTAATCAAGTTATTTATAATTTAGTTAATAATGCGATTAATTATACTGGGAAAGATAAGACCGTAACTATTCGTCTTTCAAAAGAAAAAGATGCTTATTTAGTAGAGATTATAGATACAGGAAAAGGAATAAAAGAAGAAGAGATACCTTTTATTTGGGATAAGTATTACAAAAATGAAAAAAACCATCAACGGAATGTTGTGGGAACTGGTTTAGGGTTATCAATTGTAAAGACTATTTTAGAAAATCATCATTTTGCTTATGGGGTAAAATCTTCTAAAGATAAAGGAACGACATTTTATTTCTATGTTAAGAAAAAATAAAAGTGTCAAATTATTGAAATTTAGTTATTATTCACTTTCTCTTCACAAAAACTTCATAAAATTCGTGTAATATGTTTATCAAGAAAGGAGAAGTGATAAAGTAAGAAACGACCCATATATTTTGTAAAAAATATATAAAAAACTCTATACAATATAAATAACATATAAACTCAAACTCACACTTTTTGGGAAAGGACGACCTTTTTAATGTCCTTTCCCTTTATTTATGTTGATTTGTTTGATGGATGTGGTTTAAGATTATCTAATTATGACTTATTTGGCCGAAAAAAAGAAGCTATTTTTTAGCTTCGGTTGTTGATTTGGTTTTCCAAGTTGTTTCGCCACAAGTTGTACATACATAAGGAACTAAAACATCTTTTCCTTCTGGATAAGTATTTGCTTTAGTTAAAAGAACGCAAAGAAGGCCAGTTTCTTTATCAATGTAAGCTCTTCCTTCAACGCTTTTTTCTTGACAGTCTTGACAATTATTATTTTTCATTTTATCCCTCCGTCTTTATTATGGCGTATTATTTTGATATAATACATAAGGAAAGTAGGGATTTTATGAATTTCAAAGTAATGGTAGGTGTTAGTAATCGTCATGTTCATTTAACAAAAGAAGTATTTGATAAATTGTTTGATACAGATATGGAATGTGTTCGAGCTTTAAAACAAACGGGAGAGTTTGCTTCTAATTTGTTTGTGACGATTGAAGGCCCAAAAGGAAAAATTGAACATGTTAGGGTACTAGGGCCGTTAAGAAATTATGTTCAAGTGGAAGTTTCAGCTTTAGACGCCTTTACTTTAGGTGTTGAACCACCAGTACGGAAGAGTGGTGATTTAAAAGGGGCTGCAACTGTTACTTTACATAGTGAAAAAGGAAGTGTTGTGGTTCCAGAATCTTGTATTTTAGCCCAATGTCATATTCACATGAGTTTAGAAGATTTAAAAAAATATGGTGTTAATAATGAACAAGTTGTTAAAGTGCATGTTAAAGGAAAAAGAGAAGGTATTTTCTTTGCCCATATTAAAGCAAGTGAAAATGGTGTTTTAGAATTCCATATTGACCGTGATGAAGCAAATGCTATGTTACTTAAAAATAACGATGAATTAACAGTTGAAGTGTAAAGAGAAGGTTTCTCTTTTTTTTATGATAAAAATTCGGTATAATCTTTAGAGATTTGAGATGATTTAGATGGAATGGAAAATAGGAAATGTTAAAATTAAAAACCAAATTGTTTTAGCGCCGATGGCGGGATATTCAAATACTAGTTTCAGAAAAATTATTAAAGAAATGGGAGCTGGACTTATATATGCCGAGATGGTAAGTGATAAGGCTTTAACATATCATAATGAGAAAACTTTACAATTACTTAAAATGAGTGAGGAAGAAAGACCTATAGTGCAACAAATATTTGGAAGTGACGTTGAAACTTTTGTGGCTTCAGCCAAAATTGTCGAAGAAGTTATGAAACCAGATATTATTGATATTAATATGGGGTGTCCTGTTCCTAAAGTGGCTTTAAGAGCTCAAGCTGGTAGTGCATTATTAAAAGATCCGGATAAAGTGTATGAAATTGTTTTGGCTGTAGTAAAAGCTGTTCATGTGCCTGTTACAGTAAAGATTAGAATTGGCTGGGATGAAGCACATAAAAATTGTGTAGAAATTGCTAAAGTTTGTGAAAAAGCCGGAGCGCAAGCGATAGCTATTCACGCTCGGACAAGAAGTCAAGGATATTCTGGTAAAGCTGATTGGTCTTGGATAAAAAAAGTAAAAGAAGCTGTTAGTATTCCTGTTATTGGTAATGGCGATGTTTTAAGTTGTTATGATGCTAAAAGAATGCTTTTAGAAACAAATTGTGATGCGGTAATGATTGGACGAGGGGTTTTGGGAAATCCTTGGTTAATAAAAGAGTGTGTTGATTATTTAGAAACAGGGCAAGAACCTAGGAAAATTACTAATGAAGAAAGAATTTTAATGATGAAAAAACATTTTCAATTTTTAAAAGAAGATAAATCAGTTAAAGCAGCATTATTAGAAATTCGGTCTAATATTTTGTTTTATTTAAAAGGGATGCCTAATAACAAAGAAATAAAAAGACGGATATGTGAAGTAAAAACAGAAGAAGATATTATGAAAGTGTTAGCTCAATATGAAGAAGAATTGAAAGATATATAAAAAAACAAGCCTATTTATTAGGCTTGTAATTTTCTTAATGGCGCTCAATGTAGGACTCGAACCTACGACCCAACGGTTAACAGCCGTTTGCTCTACCGACTGAGCTAATTGAGCAGTACATACTGATTATATAGTAAATTTAAGGGAAATGTCAACAAAAAAGTGCAAAAATATGTTATAATTTTGTTAGAAAATAGGTGGCTAAGATGGAGCAAAACAAAAATACGATTGAAACTTTAGAAGAACAGCCTAAAATGACTGATATTCCAACAACTTCTTTTCGACCAATTGAAGAAATTAAAGAAGAGCAAGGAAATATTCTCAAAAGTTATGAAGAACAACAACACAAGAAAAATGATGTGACTATTCCAGATTTGTCAGGAGATGTTCGAAAGTTAGAACATGAATTGGCCAAGAAAAAAAATATGGTTTCAATTCCGGTCGTGTTACTTTTAATTGTTGTTGTTAATGTTTGTTGGTTTTTAGGCGTTCGGTTTTTAATTGTTCCTAAGTATGAAAAGTACGTGGAACAAAGTGATGAGATAAAAGCTAATTATGATGATTTAAAAAGTAAAGTTGACGCAATTGTAGGGGAGTGATTTGCATTCACTTTCTTTTTTTTATATAATGTTTTTTGATGATATTTCATCAACTAGAAAGGAACTATATGTTAGAATTAAAAAATATTAAAAAAAGTTATAAAACGGGTGATTTTGTTCAAAAGGCTTTAGACGATGTATCACTTTCATTTGCCAAAAATGAATTTGTAGCTATTTTGGGACCAAGTGGTAGTGGTAAAACAACGCTTTTAAATGTTATAGGTGGGTTAGATCACTATGACGATGGCGATTTAATAATTAATCAAAAAGCAACTAAAAAATTTAAAGATAAGGATTGGGATGCTTATCGTAATAATTGTATTGGTTTTATTTTTCAAAGTTATAATTTGATTAGTCATATTGATATTTTGCATAATGTAGAAATGGGAATGACGTTATCTGGAGTTTCAGGCAAGGAAAGAAAAAGAAGAGCAATTCAAGTTTTAGAAAAAGTTGGGTTGAAAGAACATTTACATAAAAAGCCTAATGAATTATCTGGGGGGCAAATGCAACGAGTGGCAATAGCAAGAGCCTTAGCTAATGACCCAGAAATTATTTTAGCTGATGAGCCAACTGGGGCTTTAGATTCAAAAACAAGTGTTCAAATTATGGAACTAATTAAAGAAATTGCGAAAGATAAATTAGTTATTATGGTGACACATAATCCTGATTTAGCTAATGCTTATGCTAGTCGGGTTATTGAAATGAAAGATGGGCAAATTATTCGCGATTCAAAAAAGAATGCTCAAACTAAAAAAACAAAAGAAACATACCATATAAGAAAAACTTCAATGAGTTTTTTGACCGCACTACATTTATCGTTAAATAATATAAGAACTAAAAAAGGCCGAACGATTTTGACTGCTTTTGCCTCTTCAATTGGAATAATTGGGATTGCTCTTATTCTTAGTTTATCTAATGGGTTTGATAGACAAATTGATATTTTTGAGCAAAACACTTTAAGTTCAATGCCAATAATTATAAGTAAGCAATCAATGGAACTTACGGAAGAAACAATGCAAGAACTAGAAGGTGATATTAATAATAGTGAAGGTGAATATCCATCTTTTCAATATGTCATTCCAACTGATACGTTGATGGATGAGTATACTCATGAAAATAAAATAGATGATGAATATATTAAATACCTTGAGCAAATAAATAAAGAGGCGGTGGCAGGTATATCTTATACTTATGCGGTAAGTTTAAATTTGCTGCAAAAAGTAGGGGATAAAGTGGAAAAAATTGATACTCAAAATATAAATATGCAAACTTTACCTCATGCTTTAGATGAAAATAGTGAAGATGTTGTCGACATGCATTATGACATTTTAGCTGGACGAAAGGCCGTTTCTGCTGATGAAATTGTGCTGGTTGTTAATAGCAAAAATGAAGTATCTAAAGATATATTAAAGGCTTTGGGAATTACTGATGAAGAGAATGTTTCTTTTGAAAAAATTTTACAAAGTACAATAAAACTTGTTTATAATGATGATTATTATGTAAATTATGGTAACTATTATATTCCAAGTAATGATTTAAAAAGTGTTTATGAAAATGAGCATAATTTAACGTTAAAGGTTGTAGGAATCATGCGCCTTAAAAGCGATTATCCAAGTATTTCAAGCAGTGCCGGTTTATTATATACTAATAATTTATTAAATGATGTTTTAGAGAAAAATGCGACTTCTAAAGTTGTGGAAGCACAAAGGAAAGCTAATTATAGTGTTTTATCTGGTGAGATGCTTGATACCGATACAGAAGCAGGGCAAGAAATGAAAGAAACTCTTTTGGCATATCTAGGTGATAAAGTTTCGCCTTATGTCATTAACGTTTATCCGCGTGATTTTGAAACAAAAGATGAAATTACCGCTTATTTGGATCAATATAATGAAAATTTAGCTGATGAAGATAAAATTGTCTATATTGATCAAGCTAATTTAATGAGTTCTTTATCTAGTGGTATTATGGATGCGATTACGATTGTGTTAGTAGCTTTTAGTTCTATTTCACTTATTGTTTCTTCAATTATGATAGGGATAATTATGTATATTTCAGTGTTAGAAAGAACCAAGGAAATTGGTATTTTACGAAGTCTTGGGGCAAGAAAAAAAGATATATCACGTGTTTTTAATGCCGAAACTTTTATAATTGGGGTAAGTTCTGGTTTAATAGGAATTTTAATTGCTTATTTACTTTTATTTCCAATTAATAATCTTTTATTTAGTTTGACGGATTTAGAAAATGTGGCCGTGATGAACCCTATTCATGCTTTTATTTTAATTTCTGTCAGTGTGATTCTAACATTAATTGGCGGTTTTATCCCGGCTAAAATTGCTAGTAAAAAAGATCCGGTTATTGCTCTTCGAACTGAATAAAAAGAGCTTTTCGACAAAAAGCGACAAGCCTTGACAAAATAGGTCAAAACTTGTCAAAACCTTCGCTTGCTTTTTAACTAATAAGCCTTTATAGTAGGTGGCACCAAACGAAAAGTTTGGGAGAAAATTCCCTAAAAAATCTTTAAATATAACTACCTCAAAACAACACAATATTAATATTATTAATAACACTTCCATTCCATTCTTTAAAAGTAAACATTAACAAAATTGGAAAGGGAATTTTCGGAAAGGAAAGATGGTAAAACGTCTTTTCTTTTTTTGTTCAGTAATTGACAATACATAGTAGTGGTGCTATTCTTTAAATGAAGAGGTAAAAAATGAATACTCAATTTAAAAAAGGCGTTTTGGAATTACTTGTTTTAGATATTGTTAAAGATAATGATATGTATGGATACGAATTGGTTCAAAAAGTAAGTGAAGCTGTTTTGGTAAACGAAGGGACAATTTATCCGATTTTAAAGCGGTTAACTAATGAAGGATGTTTTGAAACTTATTTAGAAGAGTCTAAAGAGGGACCAAATAGAAAATATTATCACATTACCAAGAAAGGCCAAGTACGATTTAATAACCTTTGGCAAGAATGGGAAGATTTTTCTTTAAAAGTAAATCAATTTATAGGGAGAAAAAAATGAAGAAGAGAGAATTTTTACAACAATTAAAAAAAGGTTTAAGTGTTTTAGAAGAAAAAGAAGTCGAAGATATTTTAAAAGAGTATGATGGATATATTGAGGAAAAAATAGCTAATGGTAAAAGTGAAACAGAAGCCGTTGCTTCTTTTGGGAATGTTACTGAACTAACCAATGAGTTATTAAAAGCCTATAAAATTAAAACTAAGGAACCAGAAGATCCAATTGGACATTTTGCTAGTAAAGTTATAAGTAATATTGATACTTTAATTAATGATTTTAATCATAAAAGTACTAAAGAAATTATAAAATTCGTAGTTGAAATTGTGATAATTTTTGGTTTTATTATTTTATGTCATATTCCTGTTTCTTTTCTTGTTTCTTTTGGGGCCAATGTTTTTGGAATTTTATCATCACCTTTAAATCGAATATTTTATACGGCTTGGCAATTTGTTTTAGAATTTGCTTACTTTATTTTAGCTATAGTTGTATTTAGTCGTATTTTTAAAATACGTTATTTAAAAGATAAAGGCACAGAAAAAAAAGTAAAGAAGAAAGAAAAAAAATTGCCTAAAGAAGAAAAAAATGTTTCTTTTATGACTTCTTTTAGCGAAACGATTATTAAAATTGTTGTTTTTTTCTTAAAGTTTTTAGCAATTTGTATTTTGTTTATAGTAAGTCTTTATTTAATTATCATGGCTATTATGGTCTTTTTATGTCTTTATTTATTAATTAAAGGAGTTACATATTTTGGCTTTTATTTAGTAATGCTTTCTTTATTTATATTGGGAGTTATTTTCTTTGGCATTTTATTTAATTTTGTTATTGATCGGAAAAACAAAGGCCTTTCTTTAGCTATTTCTTTATTAATTTCGTTTGTTTTATTAGGAGTAGGTTGTGGGGTAGCCACTTTGGAAGTAGCTCAAACGACATTTTATAATTCACCACCAGAAGATTTAGTGATAGACGTTTTAAAAGAAGAATTAGTTATGGAAAAAGATACGGTTTTTATTGGGAATATATCTGATTATAAAGTTGATAATACTTTAGAAAACGTTTTAGTAGAATATAAATATTATCCTCTTGGTAATCAAATGGCGACAAAAATTTCTAAAAATGAAAATTATGTTTATTTAGATTGGTCAATTGAAAAAATTTATTTAAAACAAGAATTGATTGATCATTTTATTGAAGATTTAAAAATGAAAAAAGTATATAACTATTATATAGAACCGACAATTGTAATAACGGCAAACGAAAAAAATATTGAACAGATTAAAAAAAATAGACGAGAGTATTACGAAAATGAGAATGACTATACTTCTTGTGAGTTTACGCGAACTTATTATGTGGAAATGATGCGAAAAAGTGAATTGGAAGATGAGTATTACGTCGTATTATCTGATGGCTTAAAAACTTCTTTAACGACTACGACGGTTAGTAGTTCTTTGGGAAAAAATTTGGAAGTTGGCAAGTATTTTGAGTTTACTTTTAAAACATACCAAGCCTATATTGATACAGATATAGAAAATATATTTGCTGATAACGAAGTTGTGGCAATTAAAAAGAGTGATAAGGAAATTGATGAACAAATTAATGAAGATACTTGTAGTGTCTTTTACTAAAAAGTTTGCCTAGAAATAGGTGAATTTTTTTTTGATTTATGCTAAAATTATTTTTAGAGGATGGATATTATGGAAACACTAAATACCGAGGTTAGTATGCTAGAACGTTATGGTGAGAATTTAACGGCTAAAAATTATATTACCGATCCAGCCATTGCGCGTGATAATGAAATTAAGCAATGTATTTTAACACTTTTAACACCTGAAAAAAGTGCTTTGTTAGTTGGTAAGCCAGGAATTGGTAAAACAGCGATTGTGGAAGGACTTGCTTATCGGATTCAAAAAGGACTTGTACCAGATGCTTTAAAAGGGTGGGAAATTATAAAAATTAATGTTACTTCTCTTTTAGGTTCGGTTAATACAGAGGGGCAAACAGAAAGCCGTATTGATATGTTAGTTAAAGAATTAAATAAAAAAGATAAGACGATTTTGTTTATTGATGAAACCCATGTTTTAGTAAATAAAAATAATTCTGAAAACGGGGGAATTGATTTTGCTAATATGTTAAAAGCTGGTTTAGATCGTGGGACAATTAAGATGATTGGGGCGACAACAACCGAAGAGTATGAAACATATATTTTACGAGATCGAGCTTTTTTGCGAAGATTTCAAAAAATTGATGTTTTAGAAACTGATAAGCCAACAACAGTTAAAATTCTTTTAGGAACTTTACCAAAGTTAGAAAAACAAATTGGTGTTAAATTTAATTATTCTGATTTCATCAAGGAACAAATTATGACTTTCATTGTGGAGATGACTGATGAATATAAAAGAGTATATGAGGTGGCATCAAGGTATCCTGATATTTGTTTGACGATTTTAGCTAATGCTTTTACTTATGCACTTTTTGATAACGAAAAAGAAGTAAAAATAAAGCATGTTTATAAAGCTATTTGTAACGCTAAAAATATATATGAAGATGTTAAGAAAAAAGAAATTGAACGGTTTAAAGTCGAATTTAAAGATTTGATTTTAGAAGAACATGTTGATTTAGAAGAAAGGGGATAATTATGGAAAGTGTCCGGGTAGTACAAATTGGTGTAGGGAAAATGAGTAAGTACACTATGCAATATGTTTTATATAAAGGGGGTAAAATTGTTGGGGCGGTTGATATTAATCCTGATGTTATTGGTAAAGATATAAGTGAGCTACTTGATAATAGTGATGAAGGAGTAGTTATAGAACCTTTAGAAAAACTAGAGGCGATTTTGGAAAGTGAGCAACCTAATATTGCTATTGTAGAAACAATGAGTACTTTAAATGATATAAGTGAAGTAGTTAGAACTTGTGTTAATCATGGAGCTAATGTTTTAACGACTTGTGAAGAGGCTTATTTTGGGGAAAATTCTAATCCATTAGTTTTTAAAGAGTTGGATGCTCTTGCTAAAGCTAATCATGTTTCGATTTTAGGATGTGGTTATCAAGATGTTTTTTGGGGAAATATGATTACCAGTATTTGTGGTTCAACAGGAAGAATTACGAAAATTAAAGGTTCTAGTTCGTATAATGTTGAAGATTACGGCCTTGCCTTAGCTAAAGCGCATGGAGCTGGTTTAACTAAAGAAGAATTTAATGAAACAATTGCAAGTACAAATGCAATGAGTGAAGAAGAAAGAAAAAAATTGATGGCTGAAAGAGCTTTTTTTCCAAGTTATATGTGGAATGTTGTCGGGTCATTATGTGATAGTTTAGGGCTAGAGGTAACCTCGATGAAGCAAGAATGTCTTCCAATTATGGTTTCGGAAAACATGGAAAGTAGTACTTTAAAAATGACTTTAGATAAAGGCATGGTTCGGGGAATGAAAGCTATTGTTAAGGCAACAACTAAAGAAGATATTTTATTAGAAGTTGAGTGTATTGGTAAAGTATATACCAAAGAAGAAGAAGATATAAATGAATGGACTGTTTTTGGAAGTCCTACGACCACGGTTGTTAATCATAAACCGGATACGGTTTTACTTACTTGTGCTAATGTAGTAAACAGAATTCCAGATGTTTTGAAAGCGCCAAGTGGTTTTATTACAGCTAGTAAACTACCAGCGCCAAAATATATTGGACATTCATTTGACGAGTGCTTATAGTATTCGTTTTTCTTTTTGGGGTATACTATATAGTGGAGTAGAATATTTATGGTTGTAAATAGGAGAAAATTGGATAAAAAAGTTTTAAGGATTTTAACAATAATATTAGGGTTATTAATATTGTTTTTAGGTATATATTTTTTCTTTATCCCACGGTTTAGAATCCATGATTTTGAGAAAACGATTGAAATTCCTTATGCTAGTACTTTTGCAGCTAAAGCGCCAACGGTATGTTATGGTACAATCTTTAATTGTGAAAATATTACAGGTAGGGAAGAAGGAAATGTTGATACTTCTAAATTAGGAAGTTATACCGTAACTTATACTTTTTCATATAAAAATAAAGAAATGAAAGAAGAACAAGAAGTTGTTGTTAAAGATATTGAAAAGCCCGTAATTGAAATTACAGGGGAAGAACCAATTAATTATTGTGGAAATAAAAAAAGCTATGGGTATACAATCGTCGCGACTGATAATTATGATGGGGATATAACAGCTAAAGTTGAAACGGAAGTAAAGCAAGAAAAAATTATTTTTAAAGTTGAAGATTCATCAGGAAACAAAACTGTTGTGGAAAAGCAAGCACAGTTAAAAGATGATGAAAAACCGGTATTGACTTTACAAGGTGATTCTAATGTGTTTGTCCCTTTAAATGGAATATATGAAGAAGCAGGAATAACAGCAATGGATAATTGTGATGGGGATATTTCAGGCAATGTTTCCATAGAAGGAAATGTCGATTCTACTAAAGCAGGTGAATATGTTTTAAAATATAAAGTATCTGATAGTAATAATAACGAAAGTGTAGTAGAAAGATATGTGTATGTTTATCAAAATAGTGAGTATCCATCGTTAGATGGGAAAAATGTTTATTTGACTTTTGATGATGGTCCAGGTAAAGATACAGCGAGATTATTAGATATTTTAAAGAAGTATAATGTTAAAGCAACTTTTTTTGTGACAAATCAAAATATTAATAAAGGGTATGATGATGTAATTAAAAGAATGTATGATGAGGGACACACAATTGCTTTGCATTCTAATACGCATGTTTATGCCCAGATATATACTAGTATGGATGCTTATTTTAATGATTTATATGCAATTCAAGATAAAGTAAAAAGCATTACTGGCTATGCTCCAATGATTATTCGCTTTCCAGGAGGAAGTTCTAATACAATTAGTAGAAATTATGATAATGGCACGCGGATTATGAGTAAACTTACGAAAGCAGTGCAAGCTAAAGGGTTTAGATATTTTGACTGGAATGTAGATAGTAATGATGCGGGAACAGCTAAAAGTGCGGGAGCAGTTTCAGCTAATGTAATAAACGCGTTAGGTAATAATAATACTTATGTGGTGTTACAACATGATATTAAATCTTACAGTGTGGATGCGGTTGAGACAATTATTCAATTTGGTTTATCACATGGCTATACTTTCCAAGCCTTAAAAATGGATAGTCCAAGAGTAGAACATCGAGTTAATAATTAAAAAAGGGCCTTTAATTTAAGGGCCCTTTTAATCACGATTGATAATTGCTAAAACAATAAATAATATAATGGCGAGGATAATGATAAAAATGAAAATGTTAAATACATCTTCAGACATGTATTGTAAAAGGAAATCATGAATTGAATTCCAAAGGTCTTCAAAAAAAACAATAACTGGTTTAAAAAAATTATTAAAGTCACTCATTATATTTAATAGCATCTGCTTCACTTTCTTTCTGTATTTATTATATTATATTTTGG
>CALVLG010000009.1 GCA_944336815.1 uncultured Bacilli bacterium
CCTTCTTGCAAAAAAATTTTATCTTCAAGTGATACTTTTTCTGGTATAGGAATTGTTTCATATAAACTTCTTTCCTCTTCTAATGTATCATCTAAACTAACAAATTTTTGATGGACATCTAATGCTTCTTTAATTTCAAATGGTGTCATTTGTAAAAAAGAACCCAATTCTTCATAATTTGGAACTCGATTTTCTTTTAAACTTAACATGTTCTTGGCAAGTTCGACTTTTTTAGCTAATCTTACAAGGTCTTTACTTATTTTTATTTTACGGTCTTTCATTACAAAATCGTACATTTCGCCAAAAATATAATCGTAAGCATAAGTGGAAAATTTAGTATTGCCGTTTTGCCTAAATTTTTTGTAGGCTTTTAAAACTCCAATCGCGCCCGCTTGGAGTAAATCTTCAAAAGATGATTGATAAAAGTTTAAAGCAATGTGTTTTATTAAAGGAAGATGCTCTTTGATGAGCTGTTCACTTGTCATAGTATCCTTTCTTTAAAGGATGCGCATCCGATAACCAATTAATTCTTTTTTGAGACTATCTTTTACATCATAAAGAAGAAAAGTTCCGCCATGTTTTTTTAAAGTCACTTTCGTTTTTAATAAAGCGTATTTCCCTTCAAAGTCGATTTTTTTTAGTTTTTTACAATCACATATAAGATGCTTTGTTTTCTTTTTTTGCATATAGGGAATTAAGTAATGTTCTAGTTGATAGCTTTCTTTTTTCGTTAATTTTCCTTCTAGTTTAGCATAAAGATGGTCTTCTTTTTCTTTCATTTGTAAAATTAGCATATTATTTTCACCTTGCCTATTTTACTATAGTGAAAATTTGGCTTTTTTTAAACACTTTCGACAAAATTGGGCAAAAAAAATGCTTCTTTTTTAGAAACATTTTATTCAGTTAGTTCGTTAATTTTTTGAACAGAGGTTAAAACACTCTCTTCGTCTGGAATCATAACAGCCGAGTAAAGATTAGGAATTGAAGCGGTTTTTCGTTGGGCATCGCTGCCTTCTAAAACTTGCATTTCAATTGTCCAAGAAGGCATCTGTTCTAATTGCATTTTAGCAAAAGCGGTAATTGAATCAATATCAATGTTGGTCGTAAAATTACCTTCCATACTGCCTAAAAGAGAAGCATATTTTGTGAGAATAGTTGTCGTCGTTAATTTATCAACAACAGCTTTTACTACTTGTTGTTGGTGTCTTGCTCTAGCAACATCCCCTTCTCTTAGGCCGTATCTTTCTCTTACATAGGCAAGAGCTTGTTTGCCATCTAAATGATTTATGCCTTTTTGAAATTCATAATATATGTGTTCATCTTCTTCATAATCAGCGGTGAAAGCAAAAGGACTATCGACATCTATACCACCTAGGGCATCTACAATTTGAATAAGTGAAGTAAAATTGAATTTAATATAATATTGAATATCAACTTCAAGTAAGTTTTCGATCGTTTCAATACTTGTATTAACACCTTTTAAGCCAGCATGAGTTAATTTATCATTTAACTCTGAAGTGTCACCAGCGATTTTTACATAATAATCACGTGGAATGGAAGTAAGTAAGATTTGATGCGTGATTGGATTAACGGTAATAATCATATTAACATCACTTCTAGCAACGGTATTTATTTCTTTGTATGTATCGGAGCCAGTTATATAAACACTGAAAGGTTCTTGGGTGATTTTGACATCATTTTTGGGGGCTTCTTTTTGAATTTCGATCCTAATTGTTTCTAATACTTCATGGTTTTCTCTAAATTCCCGACTCATTTCGTTATATAATTCAACTTCTCCTTGTTCAAGTAAAATAACTGAAACTTCATCGGCTAAAAATTCGGTAATAAGATTACCTACACCTTCTTTTGAAAGGGCTTTTTGAATTCCTTTTTTAGCTAAATCTTGGGATGCTTTTTGAGCTCCTTCACGGTTAGTTACATAATATATTGTTTCATTAGCTAAATCATTTAGGGAATGAAAGGCACTATTTTTATGCACAACGACTTGGTAATATTCTGTTTCAATATTTAAAAAACTAAATTGTTGTAAGAAAGATAATGTGGCATTTTGATATGTGATGCCAATAGAGAAAATAGCCAAAATAATAAGGGCTAGGGCTGAGCCAACCATCCGGCAATTACTGCTTTTTTTGGATAATAACAAATATAGGCCGACATCAATTGCGCCTAAAACGCAAAAAATTAATATTAAATAAAGCCAAGGCAGAAGTTGAAGGCGCAAGAAAAGAACGAAAACCCATAAACTCATAAAAATAACAAGTAAGGCAATCGCTTTAAAAATAATCTTTTTCTTAAGTTTTAATTTCTTCTTTTTTGGCACAAGTATTCACCTACTCTAAATTATAGAAGAAAAAAGTAGAAAAACAAAGGTTTTCCACTTTTAGTTGACACTTATTTTATAAGAATTTGCCCGGAGGTAAGATGTTTAAAGTTTTTAAGAAATTGTTCCCACCAACTAGATTTAGGATAATCTTTATTCACCGTTACATCTAAAGTATCGACAACTACCCCATTTTCATCAATAACTTTAGCTTTACCTACTATATCACCGACTTTTAATGGAGCAACTAATTTTTCTACTTCAACAACAAAAGAATAATTAGGAATTTTAGCCGTTTGTTTGATAAGTTGGTGATAGTCCTTAGTAAGGGTAATCTGGGCTTCTTCTTCAGGACTATTTTCGATTCTTTTTTTACCCAAAATATCTTTGGCAGTTAATATTGTATGGTTTTGGTAAGTATTAAAGCCATAATTTAACAAACTGGTCGTGTCACTTGTTCTTTCTTCGCTAGTATTAGCTCCCATTACAACGGAAATAAGACGCATATTCTCTTTTTTAGCGGTAGCTGTAAGGCAATAGCCAGCTGTCGTAGTAAAACCAGTTTTTAAACCATCGACACCATCATAAAAACGAACAAGTTTATTGGTATTTACTAACCAGATACTAGAGCCATCCTTTTTTTGGAGGTAATCTTCATAAATGCTAGTATAAGTTAATATTTTGGGGTGCTTTAATAATTCTTGGGCAATTAAAGCCATATCATAAGCTGTACTATAATGATTTTCGGCATCTAAGCCATGAGGATTTACAAAATGCGTATTTTTAGCCCCTAATTCGGCTGCTCGCTTGTTCATTAAGTTGACAAACTCAGCCGTTGTGCCAGAAGTTTTCTCAGCCATCGCTATCACTGCATCATTACCAGAAGCAATGGCTATTCCTTTTAGTAATTCTTCTACTTTGTATGTTTCGCCGGCTTGAACATATACTTGGCTTCCACCCATACTAGCGGCATTTTCACTAATTAAAACTTCATCATCCCATTTTAAATTGCCATAATCTATAGCCTCCATAATAAGTAACATACTCATAATTTTAGTCATTGATGCAGGCGCAAGCCGTTCATTTTCGTTTTTCTTATAAAGGATTGTACCGCTATCGCTATCAATTAAAACTGCACTTTTACTATGACTTACTAAATCAGTCGTTTTTTCCTCGGCCCAAACTGGAACACTTAAAAAGAAAAAGAAAAAAAGAAAACAAAATAATTTTTTCATTGTACACCTCTAGTAAAATCGTATGTAAAGTAGATATAAATATGTCAACTTATGCTATACTATTTATAGATGGTGATTGGAAATGAAAAAAAGAAAACTAAAAAAGAAATTAATTATATTTTTGTTTATTTTGTTAATTTTAGGTATTGGCGGGGTAACTATTTATTTTACCAAAGACTTATTTTGGCCGGATAATAAGCCAACTCAAACTGGCACTGAAAAAACGGCCGCAGAAATTTTAGAAGAACAAGGAATTAAACTTGTCAATAAAGAAACATTTGTTAAAGAAGCAAACACTTTATTAGATAAAGGTTATAGCAGTGAAGAAATTAATCAGATTTATGAACACATGAGTGAAAATAATCTAAAGGAAATATTAAAAAGTCCTTATCAAAATTTAGAAAATTATTTTACTATTTCTAATTTTGAATTTGCTAAACTTGATCGTTATAATGCCTATCAAGCCCTTCTAAATATTAGTTATCAAGATGCAGTTACAAAAGTAAATTTAAACTTAGATGAACCTTTTTATCAAACGGTTAATGAAATTAGTAACCCAAATGAAGTCACTGTTTTAGTAAATAAAAGTCATGCTTTACCAAGTGATTTTATTCCGGATGATTTAGTAGCTATTCCAAGTTTTCCTAATTATCAAATTAAAGATGATGCAGTTAGTGATTTTGAGGCTTTGCTAGCCGCGGCTAAATTAGAAAATGTTAATTTTAGTCCATATAGTACTTATCGTTCTTATGATAAACAAAATAAATTATATAATAATTATTTAAAACGCGATCCTGTTGATGTTGTTGATAGTTATTCAGCAAGACCAGGACACTCAGAACACCAAACCGGACTGGCTTTAGATGTTCGGAGTGCTGGATACTTAGATGATTTATCGGATAGCGATTATGAGTGGATGCTTAATAATAGTTATAAATATGGGTTTATTGTTCGTTATCCAAAGGGACATTCTGAAACAACTGGTTATCAAGAAGAGCCATGGCATTTAAGATACATTGGAATTGAACACGCGACTAAAGTTCATGAGCTTGGTATTACTTATGATGAATATTACGATTTATATTTAACTGAACATTAGAAAAAACGAGTAAAAATTTTAAATTTTTACTGCGTTTTTTTTAACAAAAATTTTTATTTATTAGTCGTGAAATAGAAGAGCCAATTGTTTGACCTAATTCAAAAATGAATTTAAAACCACCGACAACAGCATTAAATAAAGCTGCGGTAAGCGCGCCTCCTTTCACTTCTAACATTTCTTGTTTACTTAAAAGCATAAATTACCTCCTTTCTATTTAAGCATTACAAGATTTGGGCCGAATAAAGCCGTCAACTATTCCAATTATAAAGGTCACGACCCCAGCAACGATCCCAGTTATGGTTAGCCAGCCGCCACCATTTACATTAAGTAGTTCATCTTTCGTTAGAATAATCATCACCTCCTTTCAAGGCCTTCCAAAGAAGAGTCCAGATAGATTCTTTCTTGTCAATTATTTTAAAAGCAACAGTTTGATACGGGTACCAATTTTGTTTAGGAACTTTTATATCCACTTTTACTAAAGGGACATTTTCAACTAAGGTTACATCATAAATTTTGGCAATATCTAACTTCATTTCAGTGTTGTTTATAAGAATAGTTTGGTTAGTTTGAAGTCTTTTTTCAATTTCTAAAGGAAAGTAAGTGGTTAAAAAACAAGTGGTTGAATTACAATGATATATTCCCTCGCCTTCAAGGCTAGACGAAAATTTAAGAAAGGAATAAACAACACATAAGGTTATTAAAAAAAGAAAACAAAAGATTAAATACCAAGTAAGCCGTGCTTTTTTAGCTTTAATGGAAAAACGATTATAAAATGTCAAGAAATCTTCACCACTCTTTCAAAAAGTTTAGCTTCATCATGATGGCTTATATAAATAAGTGTTTTGCCAGTTAAATACTTTCTAACAGCTAAAATAATTTCTTTTTCTAATGCTTTTTCAACTTCGCTTAGGGCCTCATCTAATAAATAAATTTCGCCGTTTTTTAGTAAGGTTCTAGCTAATAAAATTCTTTGTTTTTCGCCACCCGACAAATTAATTTCGGTTACTAAAGATTCATGGCGAAGCCCCTTTTTACTAACAATGTCTTCGATATGACAAATTTGGCATACAGTTTGATAGTTTTCGTTTAAAACATGTGTTCCATATAAAATATTTTCTTTAATACTTGTTTTCATTAATTCTTCGTTTTGGCCAAGATAGACAATATTGGCCCGAATACTTGCTAGATTATAATCTAAAATGTTTTGTTCACCAATTAAAATATTACCGGTATAACCATTTATTTCTTGAGTTAATAATTTACAAAGAGTACTTTTACCGGAACCACTAGGTCCTTTTAAAAAAACATGTTCCCCACTTTCAATCGTTAAAGAAACATTAGTAAGATTTTCTTTGAGGGGCGTATATGCAAAAGTTAGATTTTGAATAACAATTTTTTTATTGACCATTTTAACAATTGGCTTGGTTAAGTCTTCTTCTTCTAAAGCGTAATACTCACTTATTTTAGTTAATATCCCTTTTAAGTAAGCATATTTGGGTAATACTTCAATAACTTCTTTTAATGGCCCCATTAAATACATGTACATACTTTGAAATGTCACATAATTTATTAAAGATAACTCGTTTTGGGAAAGTAAATATAAACCATAAGTTAGTAAAGCAAATAAGATAATTTCTAGCCCAAAATTTTTGATACAAGATATTTTGGTTAAGGAAACGTTTTCTTTTAAGGAAAGCCATTCATATTCGGATAAATTTTGATCAATTTTAGTTAATTCTTCAGCGGTTTTGTTTAAATGCTTCATAGTTTTAAACATTTTCAAACTTTCTAAAAGGCTACTTTCAAAATTAGCCTCATATTCTAAATGTTTTAATAAAAGACGATATATTTTTTTAGCAAAGCAATAGCCTAATAAAAAGTAGAAAAAAAGACCACTAATTAAAAGAAGCAACAATTCTTTACTTAGAAAGAATAAAAAAATAAGAGATAGAAGACCTAAGATACTATAAGAAATAAGAGAGACAAAAAAATCAGCAAACACATTTTTTATTTCGCGTGCTTCCATAACTCTTGTTAAAAGTTCTCCTTCCCGGTAATTTTTTATTTTTTCAAGGGGCAAGCAAAACATGTGTTTTAAAAAGGCATACATAAAATCAAGGGAAATATCTTTACTAATAAAAAGACGAATTTTTTCATTTGCATAGAAAAAAACATTTTTTAAAATTAGGAGGCTCCCAAAGAAAATAATGCAAAAAAGCATTTCTGAATTCCAATTTGCGTAGTTTATAAAATCAAGTGTTATTTTTAAATAAAACGAATAAAATAATGTTAAGAATGAGAGAAGTATGCTAATAATAAGCAATAAGCTGATTTTATTTTTTTGGGTTTGTAATCCACTTTTCAAAAAAGCTAAAACACTTTTTTCTTTGGGCATTTGCAAAATGGTTGTTCTAGGAACAGCTAGTAAAACTATTCCATCCCATTCATTCATGAATTGGTCTTTTTTAATTTTTCTTTTGCCAGATGCAGGATCCATTACTAAGATACTTGCCATGGTTGTTTTTAAAACGATCATAAAATGTTCTAACCCATTTGGTAAAACAAAATGAGCGATTAATGGTTTAGGGGCATCTAACAATTCTTTAAAAGATATTTTTTGGCCAACTGTATCAAAGCCATATTTGTTTAAGGCTTCAAGTAAATAAAAAGCATTTGTTCCTTTCGAGGTAGTGTAAGTGTCTTCGCGTAGTTTTTCACGAGGAACGTAGCCTTTGTAGTACTGAATTAAAAAGTCTAAACAACTAATGCCACAGTCACGGAGATCCCATTGTTTAATTTGCCGCATAAAAAAAACTCCTTTCTTGTCTCTCTACTATTACTTACAAGAAAAAAGTTCAATTTCCTTTTTTTTACGATATTTTTTTCTTTTTCTTTCGTTTTTTATTTTGTAAATCAATTTTTTTCATAATCTCAAAGGCTTTACGATTATTTTTCCATAGAGTTGGAAAAGCTTTTAAAAGACGTTTAGGTAATTTAGTCGTGGCCTTTAATCTACTGGCTAACATTTTTTCAAACATGCCTGGTATTTTAGCTAGTTTTTCATTTTTTAAATCACCAACAACAATTAAGCGATTACGTAAATTATACGCGACAACTAAAGAATAAATAACGTCAGCAACAAAAAGGACAAATATGATTATAGCTACTGTAATTACAACTTCATTTTTAAATTGAAGCAAAAAATCAGTCGAATAAGGGTCTAATATATATAAAACAAAGGGGGCGCCAAAGCCAAATAACAAAGTATTTTTTAAACAAATGCGACCTTGAAAATTAAATTTTTCTTTACTATAATCCCACCATTTATTATGAAAAATGTGTTCTAATATTAAGGCTGTTATATATTCTATTGTCGTGGTGATAAGCATACTTAAAATTATTACTAAAAAAACATTATCATAAAATGGTTTTAGCATCCATATTAGAAGAAATGAACCGACCCCAAAAATTGGAATAACAGGACCACATAAAAAACCGCGATTGGCAATTTGTTTATCTGTGATAGCGCAAGCAATCATTTCAACGACATAACCAACCATACTAAAAATTATAAATTTTAAAAATAATAAACTAAATTGATACATATAAATCCCTTCGATGTTTCTATTATAGCATAAAATAGTATTTTTAATGTAATAATTTATTTTTAAAAACATATACTTCATTGTAACAAGGAGCGATTATATGATTAATAAACAAAGTGTTTGGTTTGTAACCTTATTTAGTTTAATTTTAGTTTTATCAATTTATTACATCACGATGAAAGACAGTAGCTTAGAAAGCATTTTAAATGGAACAAATGAAGATACTAGTAGTCCTGTTAGTGTTCAAGTTGAAGAAAGCAGTCTTTTAGTTTCTTTAAGAGTTGAAGAAGAACAAGCTGTATTAGAAGAAATGCAAAATTATCAAGATGTTTTATTAGATAATAGTACAACAACCGAAGAAAAAAATGCCGCCTATAATAATTTAATGGCTTTACAAACAAAGAAAAGTGATGAAGAAAAGATTGAAAAGACAATTAAAGAAACATATAATTTAGAATGTTTTGCCAAAATAAAAGAAGACACCATTAGTATTGTGGTTGGTAACAGTGAACACTCAAGTACAACAGCAAATAATATTATTCGAACTGTGCAAAGTTTGTTTAATGAAGAAAAATATATAACCGTTAAATTTCAAAATGCCTAAATGAACCAAGTTTTCTCTTTCTCATACACTACTATAAGATGGGTGTAGAAAGGAGAAGCTATGAACAAGCAAATTTTAACAAGACGAGAAAAAGAAATTTTTGAAATGTTAATTCAAAATTATTCAACGAAAGAAATTGCTGACGTTTTTGGGATAAGCGAGAAAACGGTCCGCAACCACATATCAAATGTAATGCAAAAATTGGCCGTAAAAGGACGAGCTAGTGCGGTTGTGGAATTATTACGGTTAGGAGAAATTACAATTTAAGGTAAGTTTTGGCAAGAGACTTATCTTTTTCTTTGGTTCTTTTTTTATTTTTTTTACATATTTTTTATTAGGTGATTTTCATGATTAAAAATTGTGTTAAAAGAAAACTTATAATTACAACTTTTGCATTACTTATCTTTTTATTCACCCTCTTTTTTCCAACTAATAAAAAAGAAATTACAAATGTAACGATCACTTATAGCGAGAAAACACCAAGCTATATTTACCCTTTAAATAAAGATCAACTAGTTATCCGAAGCAGTATTAAAATAGATAGTAAAGATATATTGAAAAAAGCCCAAGAAATTTTAGAAATTTTAACTATTGGCAGTGATAAAGCTGCGACTCTTCCCTCACTTTTTTTCCCGGTTATTCCTAAGAATACTAAAATAAAAGCACTAGATATTCAAGATGAAACAATTAAAATAAATTTTTCGCAAGAATTTTATAATACAACGGCTGAGATGGATGAAAAAATGATTGAAAGTATTGTCTATTCTTTAACAGAAATAGAAGGTATTTCTAAAGTGATGATTTTTGTTGAAGATAAACTATTAGAACAAACACCAGTAAGCAAAAAGAACTTGCCACCTCTTTTAACTAGAAACATAGGCATAAATAAAGTATATGATTTGACTTCCTTAAAAAACGTTAGTAAAACAACTGCTTATTATATTCTTAAAGAAGAAGATATGGCTTATTATGTGCCCGTAACGCTTTTAAATAATTCGACCCAAAGTAAGGTAGAAATTGTAATTGAAAGATTAAAAACAAAGCCTAATATAAAGGCCAATTTAATGAGTTATTTAAGTGCTAGTACAGAGCTAGCTAATTACGAGATTTTAGAAGAAGAAGTTTTTCTTAGCTTTGCCCCTCTTTTGTATGAAGGAATAGATGATGAAAATTTATTAGAAGAAGTAAAATATGCAATTACCTTATCTTTACAAGATACTTTAAATGTAACTAAGGTTTCTTTTGAAACAAAATAATATTTGTAAATTCCTAGTAGATGGAAATTTGACATTATCATTAGATTGTATTATATTATCGTTAGAAAAAGACGACTTATTTGAAATGACGCTAGAGTTATCTAGTTTGCCATTATGAGTCGTCTTTTTTATATTCGTAATGTCATAAAGTGTTTTTTTTATTACCATTTTCGCTAATCTTTGAATATAACTTGCAATCATCTATCAAATCAAACAACATGAATAATTTTAAAATATATTTCGGAGTAATTTTGAGAGTAATAAATTAAAAAACCCCGTAAATACGGAGTTTAATAGTCATATATGGTGTCCTGGGCGAGATTCGAACTCACGACCGATCGCTTAGAAGGCGATTGCTCTATCCAGCTGAGCTACCAGGACATGAAGAAATTATAATACTTTTTTCTTATAATTTCAAATATTATTCTTCTTCTTTTTTAATATGTAAAACGTCTTCGTTTTTGTAGTAACCACATTTAGCACAAGCACGATGAGGTCTTAAATTTGCACCACATTTTGGACAAGTACTAATTGCACCTACTTCTTTTTTTAAATGAGTACGGCGCATTCTTTTTTTAGTTTTACTTGTTCTTCTAAATGGAACAGCAAATAATTGAAGATTTAGTCTCATTTTTTTCACTCCTTTTTCTTATTAAATAACTCCATCAAAGGAGCTAATCTAGGATCTACTTTTTGCTCCTTATCTTCGCCCACTATTTCCCAACCAGTTTGCTCTTCATTTTTTAAAGGTTCTGATTCAGTATAACTAATGGGGTTTTCCAGTACAATATTTTCCCATAAAATCGCCATAATATCAAGTGTATTTTGTGAATTTTCTAAAAAACGACCACAAATATCACTGTCTAAAGCTATTTTTTCTACAAAAGAAAAGTTAAATGGGTATAAAACGGCATGCAAATCACGGGCGTCTTGTAAAACGAACTTGCCATGACAATCAATAGCCAAAATATCATCTTGATCTAAATTTCGATATATTTTGATGGTAGCAGTTACATCTTTAATATCTTCGATAGCCATATTTTGATACCACTCAGATGGTATTGTTATGGGTCCTTCATAATTAAAAGTTCTAATAGGAACTTTAGTTAAATCTATTTCCATAATCATCACGGTTATAAGTATAATATAAATTGCCAGAAAAAGCAATCTATGATAGACTACAAACATGGTGATGCAAATGAAGATTGTTGGTTTAATCGCAGAATATAATCCCTTTCATAATGGACATGTTTATCATATTGAACAAATTAAAAAACTCTACCCTAATTCCCTATTAATTTTGGTTTTAAATGGATATTTTTTAGAACGAGGTGAAATAAGCGTTTTAGCTAAAGAAACTAAAACAAAACTAGCTTTAAAATATGGGGTTGATATTGTTTTAGAACTACCGGTTATTTATGGAACACAATCGGCAGACTATTTTGCTAAAGGTTGCTTAGAAATATTAAATAAATTTGCGGTTGATACATTAGTTTTTGGAAGTGAAACGAATGATGTTAATTTTTTAACTAAGATAGCTAAAGAAAATTTAAAAGGGAAAAAATTAGTTAAAAGCGCAGAAAGTTATCCTAGACGATTACAAAATAGTTTGGGAGTAACCGAACAATTCTTTCCTAATGATTTACTTGGCATTAGTTATATAAAAGAAATTAGCCAAAACAATTATCAAATAATACCAGTAACAATAAAAAGAACAAGCGCTTATCACGATACTACAGCTTGTACGGGAATTATCAGTGCTTCTAATATTCGGCAAAAAAAAGAAAACCAATTAGACATTTCACCTTACTTGCCACTTGAAGCACAAATGAAATGGCAAGATATTGATATGAATTTATACTTTCAAATTTTAAAAAGTAAAATATTAACAGACCTTGATTTAACTAGGTATATTGATGTTACAGAAGGAATAGAAAATAAATTAAAAAAAGAAGTTATTGATTCGCAAACAATGCCAGAATTTTTAGAAAAAATAAAAAGTAAACGTTATACATATAACCGTTTAAGAAGAATGCTAACCCATATTTTTTTAGGTTTAACCAAGGAAAAAAATACTCTTCCTATTTCTTATATTCGTATCTTAGGGTTCTCTAAAAAAGGGCAAGATTATTTAAAGAAAGAAAAAGATTATTTTCAAAAGATAACACATATTGATAAAGAAAGTGAGCAATATAAATTAGAAATAACAGCTTCTTTATTATACGATCTTTTAACGAAACAAATTAGTAGTTCGTTTGATCGGCAAAATAAACCCATTATTTATCCTATGGGTGTTAATGAAGAAAGCCAAAAATAATCTTTTTCTTTAAAATCACAAACAAAATAGTTTTTTTGTTTTTGAAGTTCTTCTAAAAATCTTGGTTTTATAACATTGGTTTCTAATTTTATATAGGTTTTATTTAAAGTTATCGTGGTGTTTTCTTGCCGATATACATCATGTAAACTATGAACATTACGGTATTTCATATAAAAGAAATTTTCTTTGTATTTTTTAAATAAAGCAATATCTATTTCTTTAATATTTATTTTATCAATAATTTGATGCAAGAATGTATAACAGCTTCTAATATCATCTGGCTCACGATAGTAAATAGTTTCTAAAGTATTAAATAACATATAGGGATTTTCTTTAGTTATTTTTTCGAGATCTTTTTTTATTTGAAAAATATAAAAAACACGCATTTTATCACCTGTTTATACTTTAACAGATTAAAAGCGTGTTTTTTGTCGAACTATTTCATTAAATTTTCGATTTTTAATTTTAAACTATCATAATCAAATTCCATTTTTTGTAATACTTCTAAAGAATTGCCGGAATAGGCAAAGTCCGAAATAGATAAAATATAATCTTCATTAGTAGCAAAACGCGTCCATATATCTCCTTTACCAGCTTCTATAACAGCTGTTTTAATGCCTTTTGGTAATATTTGGTCACGATATTCAGCTCCCATAAGTAAGAATGTATCTAATGATGGCATTGAAACAACCCGTAAATCTAAATTACTTCTTTGTAAATCATAGGCTATTTGCATCGCACTTACTACTTCACTACCGGTAGCAATTATTATTCCATCTAACTTTGCTACTTCTTTTTTGATAATATAAGCACCATAGGAAACGTTTTTGGCATTCGAACCAGGTAATTTAGGAATACTATTTGTGCTAATAATAAGCGCACTTGGTTTTTCATTTTTCAAGATATTTTCCCATGTTCCTAAAAGCTCAATAATGTCGGCAGGACGATACACGATAAAATTAGGAATTGAACGTAACCAAGAAAGTTGCTCAATACTTATGCGCATTGGCCCTTCTTCACTATTATATAAGCTATCATGTGTAAAAATGTAGGTAACAGGCAAATTCATCAAGGCACTTTCCCGAATACCACTTAACATTTCACCAGCAAAGGCTAGTTTAGTCGAACCAAATACTTTTAAACCTAATAAACTCATACCATTTAAAATATAGGCCATTGCTCTTTCTCTAGTTCCAAAGCGAATGTTTTTATTAGTTGGGTTTTTAGCATCTTGATAATTTGCCCCACCTAAAAGGGTTTGGGACGTTAAACTTAAACCAGCACTACCACCTAAGAAAAAAGGTGTTCTTGGTGCAATTAGATTTAAAACTTTATAATTTGACTCAATTAATCCTTCGCGGTAACCATCATTAATTTTGTAATTATCTGCTAAAAAATCACTAGTAAATCTTTTTTGCTCTAGAAGCTCTAAAACAGAATTAGTAAAGGCGCTATTAATCGTTTTTAATCGGTCATAATGAGCTTGCCAATTTTTATCAACTTTATTCATCCGTTTATTTATCTCACTAGTAATATGAATAACAGAATCTTTAGATATATCAAATGGTGGTAAAAAATAGTTATATTTTCTTTTTAGGGCAGAAAGATCATCAAATGTTAAGGCACCAGAATGCATGACGTTTTTGCCTTCATTAAATGTATCTTTACCAATCACATTTTGAAAAATAAGCAAAGCTGGTTTTTTTTGCTTTATAGCTGTTTCTAAAGCTCTAGTTACATCTTTGATGTTGCTTGCATCTCTTAAACTATCGACATAAAAGCCTTTGCTTAGAAATTTTTTGATTAAGTCTTCATTAAAAACTTGATTGCTTGGCCCCTCAGCCATCATATTGTTTGCATCATAAAGAAAAACAAGATTTTCTAAATTTTGAACGCCAGCAAAAGAGAATGCTTCTTCGCTTGCCCCACTTACCATATCCGCATCGCTTAAAAAGCAAAATGTGTTATATGTTAAAAGGCGAACTTTTTCATCTTCTTTTTGAATTAAGGAAGCGATATAACGTCTAGCTAAAGCTAAGCCAACCGCTGTTCCTACACCATCGCCAGCGATGCCAGTTGAAGCATCAACACCTATAGGATTATTTAATTCTGGTAAACCAGGCGCGGCATAATTAATGCGGCGAAAGTTCATTAAATCGTCTTTTCTTAACGGATAACCTGCCATATATAACATGGCATAATAAAGCGGCGTAATATGAGCCGAAGATAAAACAATTCGATCACGATTAAAAAAAGTTGGATTTTTAGGATATACATTGGCAACTTTAGTAAATAAAGAATACATGACGGTTGCCATGTCTAAACATATCCCAGGATTACCACTGCCAGCTTTATTAATAATGTCCATAGCTAATATTTTTAATTCATTTACAGCTTTAATATCATTTTGATTCACTTGTTCATCAATCCTTTTATTCTATTAAAAGTATATCAAATATTTAGCTTTGAGTAAATTGTTTTATTTAGCTATTTCAACATTTTGAAGAGCATTTTCATTTAAAAAACGCATCCGTTCATTTAATAAAACAATACCTCCTATAATAACTAAATATAAAAGAATTAAAAGGCCATATTGGCGAATAAATTTTTCCATTTTCTTTTCCCCTCTTTCTAAATTCATTCTAACATATACATTTGTTCGTGTCAAAGGAATTGTGAACAATTGTTTGACATTTGACGTATAGTATGTTAAGATGTTTTTGGAGAGTGATTGAAGTGAAAGAAAAAACGGGTTTGACCAAAAAACAAAATGAAGTTTTAGATTATATAAAAAAATATACTGCTAAACATGGTTTTCCTCCTGCCGTTCGTGAAATAGGCGCGGCTTTGGGACTTTCTAGTCCTGCCACTGTACAAGCTCATTTAAACAAATTAAAAGAAGCCGGAGTAATAAAAAACTCTAGCAACAAATTTCGTACAATTGAAATATTAGTAGATAATGAATATATTGAAAAAGATGAAGATGTTATAAAAGTTCCCCTATTAGGAAAAATTACGGCTGGTAATCCGATTGAAGCCATTGAAAGACCGAACGAATTTTTTAATTTACCTTCGGCTTTAGTGCCACAAAATAAAACAGTTTTTACTTTAGAAGTAAATGGGGAATCAATGATTAATAAGGGAATTTTTGATGGCGATTACGTCATAGTTCAAAAACAAAGTACAGCTCAAAATGGTGATGTGGTAGTAGCTATGACTGATAATAATGAAGTAACTTTAAAAACATTTTATAAGGAAGAAGATCATATCCGCTTGCAACCAGAAAATGATACTATGCAACCTTTTATATTTAAAAATATTACCATTTTAGGGAAAGCAATTGGCTTATTTAGAAAATTTTAAAACGCAAGTTTAAGCTTGCGTCTTTTTTTATTCAATATTAACAAAACTAATATTAACTACTTGGGTGTCAGTTTCACAATAAATGTTTTCAATAAATGAATCATTGATAGTAAATTCACAAGTAGAGTTATTTTGGTTTAAAGTAAACTCATCAACCTTAATTAATTCTTTAAATGTAGGGAGTGATACAAAGGATAAATCTTTTAAATATGTTTGATATTTTTTAAGTTTTATTCCTTGTAAAGATGGTAAAATCTCGGCATAAAGATTACCATTAACGGTAGCTGTCTCATCATTCATATCGGTAAATGTTAAAGTGTTTGTATCTTTATCATAATTACCATTATAATTTACTTCGCCACTGTCTGTTACAACCGAAAAATCCAATTCATAGCTTTGATTAGTAAACGATTGTAAGTCATCGTAAGAAACCATATTGGTTAACGTATAGATTAAAAAGCCTAAACCGATACCTAATAAGATTAAGGCGACAATAATGATAATTTTAATAATTGTCTTTTTCATTATATTATCACCTCTCATACTATATTTTGAAGAAATAGACATGGACAGTGCCAGAATAATAGTAATTATAAATTCGATCATTACTACTTGAACTATAATACCAGTATTCTAGGGAACGATATAAACCAACTTTAATACCTGATTCAAAGGTTCCTATCCGCGTATCATCTTCATCACAACCCCAATCATTGTCTTCGTTATAAATACCGTTGTCACTTTGGGTACATTCACCCCAACCACCAGCTTCGCCAACTTCACCTGGACCGCCTAATAAGAAGGAAGCATAACCATATTCATCTTTACTTGAAGTAGTATTTTCCCAATCGCCAAAGCCACTATCATCTTTAGTGTTATGATATTCTTGAGTCATACTAAAAACATAAACGCGACCATTATATAAATTATTAGATGTAAACTGTTCGTGTTCCCAACTGCAGGCTGGCTTTTCACATGCTCTTTGTGCCGAACTTGAATCTTTGCCTGGATAACATGTACATGAAGCAGACCTTCCTTTGCCAGAAACTTTGGCAGTTCGACCGCTGTTTTTCATTGCTTCCCAAGCTTTGTCACTTCTACGAATAATTGATGCTGTCGTACTTCCACAGTCATATAAAGCGTTACGAAAATTTTGGGATTGTAAAGCACTTTGAAATTTAGAAGTATAATTATCTACTAGACGTTTGAAGTATGTGGCATTACAAGCAACAGTTTTACTGCTTTCATAGTTGTTTGGATCCATACTTTCAACAGGATCACAGCTTTGGGTATTGCATGTTCTTTGATCACGGTTTGTACTACATGTTTTACCATTGTTAAATTTATCGACCATTTTATAGTTTCGGTATTGAAGGCCACCACCACATTTTTTACTACATGTGCCATAATTACTATCTGTATAGACTTTTGTTTGTTGACTACATTCTTTATATACAGTGTATGTAGCACTAGAAGTGGCAATGTTACCAGCACTATCTTGAACAGCAACATAGATCGTTCTTGTTTTGCCATCTAATGAGCCCCCAACATTATAGTTGCTTTTGGTTTCATTATATTTTTCCC
>CALVLG010000010.1 GCA_944336815.1 uncultured Bacilli bacterium
CGTACTTTAGTAATACTATTTGGCGCTAAAGTCATAAATTCTTGACGAGCAAAGCCAGGTACGTTTTTCATTGTATCTGTAAAATAAGGATATTCTACTAATTTGTAAGTTGATCTATCTTTAGCTGCATAGTAAGTATCATAATCAACAGTGTTATTTGTATATTTATTATAATCAGCACCGTCATAGATATTGACATTATCATCAACTTCAATATCATTACTAATTGCGTAAGTATGACTGTATGTACCTTCGGCAATAGCAGTACAATTAGTTGTTTCTGGAGCAGCTCGATCAGTATAAGAATCTGGGTCATTTACATCTTCACCAGTTCTGGCATCACAAGTTGTGTTATACCAATTAATGGCATTTTGAACGTGTTTAGTATCATTTGGTTCCCAAATAGATGCTTCACGGCAAATACCAGTTACGGAACCACCATCAGTACAAGTAATACCTGTAATTGTATCAACATCTTTAGTTGTAGCAACAACACGGCCAATTTGGGCAAAAGCAACACGGATTGAGTTTTCAATACCAGTTTTTTCAGCACCTGTACCAGCATCAGCTACTTTAACACTTGAATTTGTTGTTAAGTAAATACCTTCTTCATTTAAAGGGTTATTTTCAGCATAGTATGCATCACCAGAAAGGTTTTTGATAAATAAGTCAAAAGCTACATAGCCATCACCTTCAATATATTCATGAGAAGTTACATTTTGGTTGGTATAGTTATTTACTCTTTCAGCAAGTAAACGATAACCACCAGTTGTAGCTGTTAAACTACCTTTAGCATACAATTTCATTCTTGATGATGTTTTATCCATGTCACCAACACTACTCATTGGTACAAGTTCAACATCTTCTAATTTGTTTTCGTTATTTGCGTATTGATCAGCATTTGCTACATCAAGGTTATATGTCCAAGATTTTCCATCCATAGATAAATATAAGCCTTCTGTTGATGCAACGTTAATATCAAAACTTGAAACATTAACAGTTCGCATACCAATGAACCATGCATAGGTTGAGGCAGCAAGAACCATTATTGATAGTAGGCAAAGAATCGCTAAGTTGCGAATTCTTTTGCCATGTTTTTCGTTATATTTTTCCATACATTACCATCCTTATACTTCACTAAATGACCATGCACCATCTGGTTCTTCGCCTTTAGTTGCTAATTTTGTTACGTCGCCATCTTTGAATGAGAATTCTGTAATCCATTTTGGAACATTGAAGTTACCATCAGCATAAGTGATATAATCATCAGAAATAGTTGTTACATCACCAGTTGCAGCGTAAGCTACAGCTGTCATGTGATTTTGAACGTCTTCTGGTAAACCAGTTTCATCAGCACCGTCATAGTTAATGTCTTCACCATAGAATCTTTCTTTAGTGAAACCAAAATTAACAGAAATTTGACGACCTAATTGAGCAAAGTCATAGTTATCAATATCTTGTCCTTCAATCCAAATATATACACGTACTTTAGTAATACTATTTGGCGCTAAATACATAAAGTATGGACGAGCTGTTCCTTTTAAGTTCTTTTCAGAATCAGTAAAGGTATCTACACCATATAATTTGTTTGGCGCAGTTTTACCAGCACCTTCTACGTCTGCAGCTTCAGCAATCGTATCTGTGTATGTATTATATTCAGCTCCATCATAGTTATCTACACTACTAGTTGCGTCAATTACACCGGCAACAGCATAAGTAGGATAAGCAGCACCATTTTCAACTGTTCCACAAGCACCGGCTGTATAAGCACCTTCAGCTGTTAAATCAGCACCTTCTCTTACTTTACAAGCAGTGTTATACCAATTAATAGCATTATCAACATGGGCTTTATCATTAGGTTCCCAAATTGTTGCATCACGGCTTTTACAAATACCTTTTACAGCACCAGCGTCTGTACATGTAATACCAGTAATTGTTGTTTCTACAGTTGTTTCGGCACTTACACGACCGATTTGGGCAAAAGCAACCCGAACTGAGTTTTCAATACCTGTATTTTCAACACCAGCATCTGATACTGTTACTTTTGAATCTGGTGTTAAATAAATTGCTTCTTCATTTAGAATGTTTACGGTGTCATAATAAGCATCCCCTGAAAGGTTTTTGATGAATAAGTCAAAGGCAACATATCCTTTTCCTTCATTAGCTTCAGTATTATTTACTTGGCTAGCCATCAAACGATAACCACCATCAGAAGCTGTAAAACTTCCTTTTTGGTAAAGAATTAATCTTGAAGCATCACTATTAATTTTACCAATACTACTCATTGGGATTAAGCCATCTTCACCACCCCAACTATTTGTGTTACCAGCGTATGCGCCAGTGTTAAAGTTTTCACCATTAATAGTTAAAGTTTCAACCCAGTCTTTACCATTAATAGATAAAGATAAACTTTCAGTTGTCGCGATGCCAACTTCAAAACTTGAAACATTAACTGTTCGCATACCAATAAACCATGCATAAGTAGAAACACCTAAAATAAAGGTACAAACTACTACTGCAAAGATAAGCATTTTGAGTCTTCTGTCATGCTTTTTGTTTTGTTTTTTCATTTCTTACCTCTTTCCTTCCTAACTCACTTGATTTTCTTCGATATACTCTGAGTTGAATCGCATCCGCACGCGAAATTCGCCGCCTAGAATATCGTCTGTACACTCGGCGTCGCTGCCTTCAATCCAGACAACTAAAGTGTACTTATCAATACTCTCCGGCCAAAAATCTTCAATATGTACTCTACCAGCTAAAGTGTCCGTGATAAATGGTGTCGTATCTCTTTCAGCTCCACCGGTTGCTCTTGCTTTGGCAAAGGTTACATATTCGTCGTTACGATACACTCGTATTCGAACGGCGTCTTCAACGCCTCTTGTTGCACCTTCGATGTAAACTTCATACCAATAATCACGAATTTCTTCGCCGATGTTTTCCACATAGAAAGTATAAGCTAGATAGCTTTTGCCATTATGGCTTCCACCGCCACTAGCGGTGATGTCTTCCGGAAGCCAGTAGCCAGAGATGTTATCAAAGTTGCCCGGCTCTTCCGCATAAAGCTCTCTACGATATGCTTTGTCATCTGGATTGTCATACATAATGAGTCCGCGATCAAAGGACATGTTTTCATCTAAGGTGATACTAAAATTTCCTTGATTATAAACAATACCTACCACCATGTAAAATAGGAGTAATAATAGTAAAAAAAGAATAATCAAAATTAAAAAGATTTTGCGCAACCGCTTTTCGCGAAGTACTTTTTTAGAAGTCAATTTAATTTTGTCTTGCATACTCTTTTTCCCTTCTTACCCTACCCAACATAATAACATACGTCGCCCTCGGATATTCTTTACAATACAATAACATTGTAAAATAATGTGCCTTAAAAGTCAACGAATAAAGGCGAATTTTGGCGAATATTTTGTGCCGCATTTTTAAAACTAAATGGCTTTGTTGGTTATAAATAAAGACTTTGTTAAAGGTTTTTAAAATAAAAAAAATAATGAACATATTTATTCATTATTTTGTAGTTATTAAATAATTGGCTGTTAAAAATTCGTGGGCTACTTCTGCCGGTTTTTTTCTTTCTTCATCTACTTGATAATTTAAAGAACGCATAACATCGTCATTTAAAACAGTACTTAATTTTTCTAATAAGGGAATAACTTCAGGATATTTTTCTAAAAGTTCATCATTTACAAGCGGAATGGCTTGGTATGGCAAGAAGAAAGATTTATCATCTTCTAAAACAACTAAATCATATTTTTTTAACAAGCCATCAGTTGAATAGGCATCTATTACATCACTTTCGCCATTTATTAAAGCTAAATACCTAGGCGCACCATCGATTGGAATTACTTCTTTAAAATTTATAGGATATGCTTTTTGAAGGCCCAACCAACAATCATTACGTTCCATAAAGGTTAGAGTTGGTGAAAAAGTTAAATTGCTAGCAACGACACTTAAATCACTGATAGTTTTTAAATTATATCTTTCTGCGGTTTCTTTTTTGACTGCTAGAGTATAAGTATTATTAAAGTTTAAATCACTTAAGATATTTACATTATATTGTTCTTTCATTTCTTTTTTGGATATTTCATAAACTTCTGAAACATTGGAATTTGGTTCATGTTTTAAAACGCTACCATATATTGTGCCGGTATAGTCAATATACATATCAATTTCATTTCTTTGTAAAGCTGATAAAACAATGGAAGAAGAACCAAGTGACAACTTTTGGTTAACAACAATGTCAGTATTTTCTTCAATAAGATCATTAATCATATAGGAAAGAATTTCTTGTTCGGTAAAGTCCATACTACCGATGGTAATTTCTTTGGCAGCTTCTTTATGCGTAAATAAGGGATAAATAAATAATAAGACAATCAATAGAATAGCAAAAAATAAAATTGTTTTTTGAAAACTAGGACTTTTAAAGAAAGATGTTTTTTCTTTGCGACGACTATATTTAGGGGTAACTAAATTTTCAACAATACCAAGTAAGTAATCAATAAATAAAGCTAGCAAACAAGCAGGAATGGCTCCGGCTAATATTTGAGCATTGTTGATAGAACGAATACCCGCATATACTAAGTATCCTAAACCACCAGCTCCGCAGAATGCTGCGAGAGTCATTAAACCAACAGCACTTACAGCTGAAATTCTAACGCCACCCATAATTACTGGTAAAGCAAGGGGAATTTGAATTTTAGTTAATATTTGCCATTTAGTTAAGCCGATGCCGGTAGCAGCTTCTAATGTTTCTTTGTTGATACTTTGAATACCAATATATGTGTTTTTGATAATTGGTAAAAGGGAATATAAAACAACCATAACAATAGCTGGCTTGGTACCGATTCCTAAAAAAGGGATCATGAAACCTAGTAAAGCCATGGAGGGAATTGCTTGCATGACGTTTGCTAAAGCTAAAACAGGCTTACCTAGTTTTTTGACATAACTAATAAAAATACCTAAAGGAACCCCAATTACAATAGCAACAGCAACAGCTAAAAAAGTTAGTTCGATATGTTCCATTAATAACGATATAATTTGGCTAAGATTATCACTAAAGTATGTTAGATAACTCATTATTCTTCATCCTCCTTTAAAAATTGTTGACTCATGTAAGTTAAAAGCGTACTTCTAGTTATGAGGCCTTTTAAATGGCCGTTTTTATCGACAACAGGAAGAGTTGTAATACGGTGCTCATCAATCAAGCTTAGTAAATCAACGATTGAGTCATTAGGATGGGTAACAACAAAATCTTTTTCCATATAATCTTTGGCCGTTTTATTTTTCGTAGGAAGTCCTTTTAGGGTGGAAGCAAATAAAATTCCTTTTAAAACGTTGTCTTTATTGACAACCATTAAGGTATCTACTTTAGCCATCCGCATTTTGTTTAAACAGTAAAACATTGAGTATTCTAAGTTGGCCGTGATAGGATGTTCAATCATAATGTCTTTTACTTTGATAAGTTCAGGGGATGTCCATATTTTTTTTGGACCAACAAAACTTTTAACAAAATCATTTATAGGATTTTTTAAAATCATTTCAGGAGTATCATATTGAATTACTTCCCCTTCATTAATAATGGCAATTTTATCTGCGATTTTGATCGCTTCATCCATATCATGAGTGACAAAGATAATTGTTTTTTTATATTGGCTTTGAATTTGGATCAATTCATCTTGTAAAGAACTTCTGGTTACAGGATCTAAGGCACTAAAGGGTTCGTCCATTAAAATAATATCCGGATTGGTAGCAAAAGCTCTGGCAATACCTACTCTTTGCTGTTGACCACCCGATAGTTCGCCTGGATAACGGTCTAGATATTCATCCGGATTTAAGTCAACCATGTTCATAAGTTCTAACGTTTTGGCGGTTATTTTTTCAGGCTTAATTTTTAAAAGTTTAGGAATTATTTCAATATTTTCTTTAATCGTCATATGAGGAAAAAGTCCGGTCTGTTGAATAACATAGCCAATGCTTCTTCGAAGTTTAATGGGATTTTGTTTTAAAATATTTTTATTATTAATTGTAATTGTCCCTGATGTTGGCTCGATTAAACGATTAATCATTTTTAAAATGGTTGTTTTACCACAGCCACTTTCACCAATTAAACAAGTAATCGTATTGTTTTCAAATTCTAAATTTATATTTTTTAAGACTTTTTTACTACCAAAAGATTTAGAAACGTCTTTAAAGCGAATCATTTAATCACCTACTCTTAAAAAGTATACCATGTATAATTCAAGATGTAAATTAATGAGAGAAATCTCTTTGATTTATGATAGAATATTTTTTATTCTTTCTTATAAGAAAGAATAAAAAATTTGCGTTTGAGTTTGGGCAGAGTATACCAGGGGTCTATGAATCCATATTTGTGACTGCCCGTCTCTTATCTTATTATTAATCTAGTCTTAGAAAGTGGGGTCTTGTATCCATATAACCAGCATGATGAGATAATTATAAGCTCTAAGGGTCAAACAAAGAAAGGAAGTATTGTATGAAGTATGTTTTAGTACTTGATGTTGCCAAAGGTAAAAGTATGTACATGTTATCTTCGAATGTTGGTGAAGTTTTATTAGAACCAATAGAACACACTCATAATAAGTCTAATTTCGAATTAATAGATTCTAATATTACAAAATTAAATATCAAAGATAACTTAACTGTCGTTATGGAAGCAACTAGTATTTATCACAAAGCACCAGAAAGATTTTTCAAAGAAAATAATTATCATGTTATTGTCTTTAATCCTCTTATTGGCAAAGAAATTACTAATACTATCAGAAAAACTAAAACTGATAAGCAGGATTGCATTAAATTAACTAATTTATTTTGGAAAGGTAGTATTCCAGATAGAAATTATACTGAAGATGAAATTTATACCAATCTAAATGAATTATCTAGACAATATCATCATTTAGATGAGGGGCTAACTAGACATAAAAATCGTTATAAAGAATTATTACATTTATGCTTTCCAGAATATGAACTATGCTTTAAAAATGGAAGTATATATGAAATAACCGCTTTAAACTTTATAAAAGAATTCCCTCATGCTTATATTATTAAAAATAAACGTGTTGATGCACTCGCTTATAATATGGCTAATACTAATAATAGACATCTTAATTATTACAAAAGAAAAGCTAATACTATTAAAGAATATGCACAAAACTCTTATCCTGGAGTTAATGAAAATTCTAAAGATGTTGATAACCTAAAACAATTAGTAGAAATAATTATTGAGTTAACTAAGCAAATAGAGAATATTAAAAGTCAAATGATTGAACTTGCTAAACAAACTAAAAACTTTAATAATATTGTATCTATATTTGGTATTGGAGATTTATCTGCAGCATTAATTATTGCCGAATTAAAAGATATTACTCGTTTTAATAATGTTAAGCAAATCAACGCAAGTTGTGGATTAGATCCTACAATAGTCCAATCTGGAAAAAGTATAAACTATCATGGACCTATTTCTAAACGTGGAAATAGATATGCTAGAAAAATATTATTTAATTGCAGTAGAAACATTGTAACTATATCAGCTAAATGTGATAAAGAAAATCCAATTTATGTTTATTATCAAAAGAAAAAACAGGAAGGTAAACATTACTATGCTTGTTTAACTGCCTGTTCCACTAAATTAATTAGAATTATTTATGCGTTGTGCATAAATAACTCAACCCAAAATTAGTTTAGCATTTTATTTAAAATATATCAACTTTTTAACACCAAATTTTAAAAAAAATAATCACTTTTGGTGTTTTAAGGCGTGGTGTAAACTACAGTTTCAGGCAAAATCACAACTTTTTAAGAAATTTACAAAAACTACTTGTAAAAACTTAGAAAGTCATAAATAAAAGAAAGTTTTGGGAGATTAAAAAAATTAGACATCTTTTTGTCTAATTTTTTTAAGATAAAATTTAGTTTGCTTCGTTGATCTCTTCTAAAATTTTTTGGCGAAAAGAATAAAAGTCAGGAACAACTACATCTTTTTCGGTAAGGCCAATCAACGCTTGATCGTATTTTTTATAGTTTAATAAACAGGCTTTTTTAAATCCTTCTAAGGCCATGTCAATAATCATATCTAAAGATACATCATATTTTTCTAATAAATATTTTTTATAAAAAAATTCTTGTAAATCGATTTCTTTACCAATAAAAATGTTGGTTTCTTTCTTTTTGTCGTTTATTTTAGCCCCCGTTATTAAAGGAATCGATAAAGAAAATTGTTTTTCAATAATTTTTAAATTTTCTTTATCAAGCACATTTCTTTTAGGTGTATAAGATTTCTTGCCAATTATATAAGATATTTCTTTTGCCATGATTGCCACCTCTTGGACTTTTATTTTATATATTCTCTATATATTTGTCAATTATTTTAAGGACATAATGACATTCTCAATTAAATCTAAATTATCGATAAATTCATTTAATTTATCCGTTGGGCGTTCCTTATATAATTCTTTCATTTTTTCTTCAAATTCTTTATATAAAGTAGCATCGCGATTTAAGAATTTATGCCAATACGAGTTTTCTTTTAAATGTTGATAATTTTTAGGATTAGCTAATATTTGTTTTTGTAAGTTTAGATTCATTTTTTAATCCTCAAAAAATTTATTGATTGGTCTTGGAACTTTAGGAATACTAGCATTTAATGGGGATGTAGTTGTTCCTTTACTAGTTAGTTCACTTACAACATTTAAGGCTTTTTGGGCTGTTTTTAGATGCTCTTCGATCGAATTAACATCCATCTTACGTAATTTATCACTTAAGGCATTTATCGTATCTTTAGGATTATTGTTACTTAAATATTTTGACCAGGCTTTTTCATCAGAACCATATATATCGTATATTTCATAAAAACTTTGCCAACTCATTTCTTTGTTTTTAATATAATCTAATAATTCAGGATGTAATCTCGCAAAGTTTTTAAATTCTTCTTTTTTATCCATACACGTCACCTATTAAATAATATGTCTGGTAATGTTAATTAGTATAAAAAAAGAGTCTTACGACTCTTAAATATGATAAATTTTATTTTTCTTAGTAAACATATAGATGCCGATTGCTACGACAACACCACCGAGAATAACTGCATAAGGTAAGAATGAACCTGTTTGTGGGTTTTCAGGATTTAAGCAAATAGCTTCATATTCTTCTTTAGTTACTTCAACACCATTGTCATCGTAATATTTTCCATCTACAATTTCACAAGTTGGATTTTGAGGGGTTTCATTTTCTGGAACTTCTAAGAAAAGATTACATGTTTCAGTTGAAGCAGTTCCTTCTTTAACATTTAAACGAATAGAAGCAACTTGGTGAAGACCAACACCTACGCCTTCTTTATTTTTTAAAGATACGTGAATGATTGATGGATCATTTTCATCTGGTGTAAAAGTTCCTTCCCAACCATTACTACGAGTTCCACGTTCAAAAGTAAAGTTTGAATTACCTAATTTCAATGTTACATTATATTCTGCTATTGTACCTTCAGTTACTTGAACACCTAAATAAACTCTTGTGCTCGTTCCATTATTGGCAATCTTAATTTCATTGTCATTTAAAGTCGTATGACTTAAATCCATTGAATCAGAAACTGTTACATCAGAACCAAAAGCAACACCTTTACCGGCCGCATTGGCCATATTTGGACACACTATTAAACCTAAAACTAGTAAAAAACTCAAGACAATATTTCTTTTTCTTCCTTTCATACTATAAACCTCTTTTCCTTTCATATTATGGCTTTATTATATCATAAAAATACAAAAATTCTACAGAATTCGTCTTTTTTTACAATAAATTTGTAAAAATATGGTATCATAATAAGGTAAGAATGATTGGTGGTGGACTGTTTTGAAGAAAATTCTTGTATTACTAGAAAACAATTCTTTATATTTTACATACAAAACAAATCAAACAGTTCGAGAAGACTTAATGAACACCAATATTATTAGTAATAGTGAGCTTATTTTTGGGGAAGATTATATAAGAGATAATCAAAAAATTGTCATTCCTTTTTTTCAAGAATTAGTGGCAATGAATAAGATTGATACAATTGTTTTTCAAAATTCTAAACTAGCCTCTTTTCTTTTAACTATTTTTACTGATTGCGAAATCAAAAAAATTCGGATTAAAAAAGAAGAAAATGTAACTTATACTTTTTGTGAACAACTTGGCGCGCTTAAAAGTGTTCAAGAATTAGAATGTTATTCTCTTGCTAATTTTGCTTTAGAATATTTAGATAAACATCATATTAAAGTCGTAACACATAGTGAAGTTTTTTATCTTTCTCATTTTATGAGTCAGAACAAACTTAATAATTATGCCAAAATTTATTATCAAAAAAAGTTGAAATTGTACCAAAAATTCACAAAAGAAGATCAAGAAGATTTTTTAGACTTTTTAAAAATAAATCGATATTTAAAAATAATTACTTTTTTTTACTTTGATGAAAACGATTTAGAATTCATTTTAGAAAATTTAAAAACTTGGCAACGGCAAAACATTTTATTAGAAATGGAAGTAGATATTACTAAGCCGGAGCAAATAGAATTTTTAAAAAAATTAAATAAAAAATATAAAAATAAAAAGCTTGTTATTGATTTAGTATATTCCAAAGAATATTTAGCGAATAATTTGATGAAACAAGTATGTTTAAATACTTTAAAGTTATGTAGTTTTTTAATTATCGTGGGTATTATTAGTACGGTTGGTTATATTTTTGTTAATAATTATCGTTCTTTTCAAGAGGTAAGTACAATTCAAGATGAAGTGGCAAATATTATTGAAAATGAAGAAACTAATGGGACTGATGAGTCCCAAACAGAAGAAGGACTTGTTATTAAAAATACTTATATTTCATCTTTACAACAAATTAACCCGGATATTATTGGCTATTTAAAAGTAAATAATACTAATATTGATTATCCGGTGGTTACAGCCGAAGATAACCGTTATTATTTAAAAAAGAACTTGTATCAAGAAGATGATATTAATGGTTGGATTTTTATGGATTTTCGCAATTCTGATAAAGTTTTAAATCAAAATACAATTATATATGGGCATAATACTTATTATAATGGAGTTATGTTTGGAACCTTACATCGGGCTTTAAATGCATCGTGGTATACAAATCCAGAAAACCAAATTATTCAGTTTGATACAATGTTTGAAACAATGAAATGGCAAATATATTCTATTTATACGATTAAAAAAACAAGTGATTATTTGCAAGTTTCTTTTCCAACGGCGGAAGACAAACAAGCCTATATTGATTTAACCAAAAATAGAAGTATATATGATTTTGGCATTACGGTAGATACAGATGACTATATTCTTACTTTATCTACTTGTACCGATAGTAATGAACGGCTTGTCGTACATGCCAAAAGAATTAGTCCATAGTATAAGGAAGCATTAATTCATAGTTTTTTTGGTATCTTTCTTCTTTAGGATTTAGATTAATTGCTTCTTTAACATAGAAAAGAGCTTCATTATAATGGCCAGCGTAAAAAGCAGCTAAGGAAAATAAGTCATAAAAAGAGTCATCCCAAGCAAATTCTTCATTAATGTAGGATTTGCTTTTTTCTTTGATTTGATAGGCTTTTGTTAATAACTCATAAGCTTCATTATAACGATTTTGTCTAACGTAAAGACTGGCTAATTCAACATATCCTTCTCTTAAATATGGCGCTTCTTTAACGGCTCTTTGCCACCAATCTTCAGCTTCTTCTAAAAAACCTTTGGCTTCGTAGTCACGGCCTAAAAAACGCATGGAAGCACACCTTTCATCTTTCCAGGTAGCATTTTTACAATTGAGATGTTTATGTAATGTTTTGATGGAATCATCATAACGACGGTAGAACATATACTCTCTTCCTAAATAATGTAAATTTCGGTCATTTTCCGGATCTTCAACAACACTAATCTCTAACAAAGGTAAGTATGAGCTACGTGATTTAGTTGGATCTGGATAATGATTTAATGTTATAGGCACTTCAATTTCTTTTTCTTCTTCATTACTAACAAGTATTTCATGAACGGCATTTTGCCAATGATAGTTTTGACGACTATGAATTTTATTGGCTAAAAAAGTGACTTTGGGATTGCCTTCTTCGTCTAATTTCCAATTATAAGTATATTTTACACGGGTTGGTTTTTCTTTTTGCCAATATTCTTCTAATGTTTGACGCCACCCAGGAACAAAAACTTCATCTAAATCAGCCGCGATACATATATCAGTATCTTCCGGAACATAAGCAAGGCATTCGTTACGAGCAGTATCAAAACGCCAAGGAATTATCTTTTTTTCATATACAGTTACACCATACTCTTTTAATTTGGCCACGGTTTTATCCGTTGAACCCGTATCTAAAACAATAATTTCATCGGCTTCGTTCATTGAATTAACAAAGCGACTAACAAATTTCTCTTCATTTTTTGAAATTGTATAAACAACTATTTTCATGGATAATACACCCTCTCCTAAAATAGTGTATGCAAGCGAAAAAAAAACAAGCATTTTTTGCTTGTTTAGTCAACATATTCACATGTTCCAGAGAATAGACCTTCAACATCGGCATCAACAGTTGGGAATGTATCTAGATTGAAATCAGCCGCTAAATTATCAGCCGTCATATTGGCAATCGTGATAGTAATAGTTAAATTATCAGCATCCATAGAAATATTTGCTTCATAACCATCTAAAGAGCCATCTTCATCTATTTCGGTAACGGCCGCATTATAGCCTTCTTCATCAGCAAATTTATAAGTAATAACTTTTTCAGTACCTTCATAAATAGAGCCATCATTAGTTATACCAAAACGATATTCAGCAGTAGCAAGTGCTTGTTGTTCAGTTTCTTCTTCTCTTGTGCAATATAGATATTCTACTGGAGCATTTTCAGATACAGTAAGGTTTGCTTCAACAGTAATAGCATTATCATATTCATCACTTGCTATGACAGAAACTTTATATTCACCAACTGCACTAGTATCAACTTCTTCTGCAAATTCAAAAGTAACTTCTGAATAATCATCATAACTAGCAATAAAGTCTTCAGGCATAACTTCAACACCTGGAGCAACAACAAGATTTTTAGTTGTAACGGTTGGTGCTTTAGTATCTTCAACTTTAACAGTTCCAGTTTTGTTTATGTTGCCACATGTAACGGTAAATTCATAAGTTCCTACTGTCATTGGATCTAAATTGGTATCAAGCGTACATGTACTTAATGCTACGCCAGTAACAGTAACATAATCAGCAGGTGTTTCCCCTATTTCAGAACCAAGTTCCACTTCGGTAAATTTTGGTCTTATTGAAGCTGTTGGAGTATTGGTTTTGCTAAGAACTAAAAAGTAGTATACACCAAAACCAATTGCAGCGACTAAGACAACAGCCAAAATAATTAATAGTGGCATGTTCATCTTCTTTTTACCACCTTTTTTTGGTTCTTCAGGCATTGGTGGTGGAGTTGGAACGCCCCCCATCATGCCAATATTGTTGTTATTCATAGGCGGAACTGGTGGAATACCAGCGCCGTTATTAGGCATCATATTTGGATTTTGTGGTGGAGTTGGATTTAATATTGTCTCGCTATTTAGCGATGTCGCTTGTAATGGTTCCGTAGTATTATTAACCATAGTTGGCGTTTCTGGCACAACTCCAGCAGGATTCAAGTTAATAGGTGCTTCAACTGGCCCATGAGCCTGTGGTTCTACATTTAAACCAGGATTTGGTACTGGTGGCACAGGATTTCCAACATTTGGAATGTTAGGCTGTGGCGCAGGATTAATCGTTTCTACTGGTGGAACTGGGTTAGGATTTGCCAGATTTAAGTTTCCTGGCGTTCCAGTAGGATTTGGATTTACATTATTCATATTATTCATTTCATTATTCATAATTCTACCCTCTTATTCTATAATACGTTTTCATTATACTAATTTTTTTGGCTAAAGTCAAAAAAAATAGAATAGTTTTGAAAACTATTCTACTGCATAAGCAATTTTATTCATATAATTGGTGATTTTTTCAGGCCAAACAGTACTTGCTGCATATTTTTTACCAATACTTTCCGGTGTTGTTAGTCCTTTTTTAATATAATTGTTAGCTAGATTACGGATCATGACTTCAATTCCTTCATCAAGAGAAGCAAAAGAAGCATAAGAACCACAGCCACTGCCTTTCATCCCACCAACGTTATTACATTTTCTTACTAAACTACTACAATTCCATGTACAACCAGTTTCGTGTAATGATATTGCTAAAGCAAGATAAGGATCTACACCATATTCAATTGAATATTTAGCAAAGCTCATACCATAGCCTTTTAAATTACTATTTAAACTTAATTCAAGTTTGACCGCTAATTCATCCATTGTCATGCCATTATAGACAATAACTGGAGAAGAAGCTTGCAAACTAGCAATTTCGATTTCTTGTTTGATATTTTCAAGCTCACGTTTTTTAGTAAAACTTTCGCGAGTATTTTTTATCATAATTGATTCTACTAGATTATTCCCAGTAGATAATAATGTACTATCCATGGATAAAATCGTGATGTTTTTAACTAATAAAGAAACTATCTGGATACTACCTATAACGATTAAAGCAATACAAATAGCCTTAACCGAGGGATATTTTTTCATTTTCTAAACCATCCTTCTTTTTTCCGGAAAGTGATAACATTATACTATAGATTATGCTAAAATGTCAAATTTTTTATTCAAAAATACGTACTTTAGTTCGTTTTTTGCTTATTTTAACCCATAAATAAAGGAAATTTAAAAATGAAAAAAATTAACCAAAAAAGATAAAAGTTATTAAAAAAGCGGCTATTATACCAATGGCATCAGCAAATAAACCGGCAGATAAAGCATGTTTGGTTTTAGTAACTTTAATAGAACCAAAATATAAAGCTAAAACATATATGGTAGTATCTGTACATCCTTGTAAATTAGATGCTAGTCTTCCTACAAAGGAATCTGGGCCATATAAATCAAAAATATTACTCATTATGGCTAGAGATGCAGTGCCAGAAATGGGTCTTACCATGGCCATTGGTAAAACACTAACAGGAATATTTAGGGCTTCTAAAACCGGATTAAAATAGGAAAAAACAAATTCAAGAAAGTGGGAATTTAAAAACAAATTGGTAGCAAAAACCATGGCTATAACAGCGGGAGCAATTTTAAAAATAGTAACAAGGCCATTTTTTGCCCCAACTAAAAAAGAATCATAGATGGGTACTTTCTTTTTAAAGCCATATAAGATAATAAATAAAACAAATAAAGGAACTATGTAAGTTGAAAAATTCATTTTTTCTTTCTCCTTTTATAATAATCAAATAATAAACCAGAGACATTTGAACATAAGGTGGCTAATATACTTGTTAAAATTATTTCTGATGGATTGGCACTACCATACATCATTCGAAGGGCTATTACGGTCGTCGGAACAATTGTAACCCCACCTGTATTTAAAACTAAAAAGGTGACCATTGCTTCTGTAGCTGTATCTTTTTGGGGATTATCTTTTTGTAAGCATTCCATGGCTTTTAGCCCAAAAGGTGTGGCGGCACTGCCAAGACCTAAAGCATTTGCGGCAATGTTACTAGCGATATAACCTAAAGCAGGATGATCTTTGGGAAGGCTTGGAAATAATTTACTTAAAACAGGACGAACTATTTTGGCAAAGACATCTAATAAATGTGAATCTTCAGCAATTTGCATAATTCCCGTCCATAAAACAAGTAAAGGTAGCATTTCGGTTAATAATTTGATTCCCCCTGCTCCACCTTGTAATATTTCGTTATTTAAAGCTTCAATATTACCTGTTAAAATAAAGAAAAGTGTTCCTATAACAATAAAGAAAAGCCAAATAATACTTACCATCGCAACAACCACCGTAAAAATTTTTGCCAAAATGATTCTTTTTTCGTTTCTTCTTGTTGATATATTTTTTCAGTGTGTAACAGTTTATCTTCTAAGTAAACATAAGCATTACCGACTTCTTTAGTATTAGCATTTGGATCAATTTGATAATCGATGCGAATATTTTCTTTTTCTTCTTTAGTTAATAAAGCATAAAAATCATTTTGCAAATAATATTTTAAAGGATTACTTTCATCAATCACCGTTGCTTCTTTATTTAATATTTCCACTCTTTCATATTTATTAAAAATTTCGTTATATAATTCTTCGTGATCGGCAAAGTCATTTGGATCATTTAGAGTAACAACAATAACCCTTTTAGCGTCTTTTGTTGCAGCTGTAACTAAGGTACGTTTAGCTTTTTTGGTATAACCTGTTTTACCACCTATTTCATATTCATTAGTAGATAATAACTTGTTTTTGTTATGCCAAACATAAGTCTTTCCCGACGTTTTGGCTGTATATTCTTTAGTGTGAATAATTTCTTTAAAGGTTTCATTTTGGAGGGCATAACGCATTAATAAGGCCATATCATAAGAAGTAGATGTGTTTCCTTTTCCTTGTTCATTTTCTAAGCCATGATTATTAATAAAAATAGTATTGCTCATCCCTAATTCATAGGCTTTTTGATTCATTAATTGGACAAAGTTATCCATATTGCCACTGACATGATAAGCAATTTCAATGGCGGCATCATTACCACTTCGAAGCATTAAACCATATAATAAATCTTTTAAAGTTATTTCTTCATCTAAACTTAAATAAATTGCACTGCCATAGGCTTTTAAAACTTCCGGACCTACTTTTCTAACAGAGTTTAAGTCTTTGTTTTCAAGCGCAATAATTGCCGTCATAATTTTAGTTGTACTAGCTATTAATTTTTTTTCATTCATATTTTTACTCATCAAAACACGTTTAGAATCATAATCCATAACTACGTAGCTTTCGGCACTAATGGCCCAAGCATTAATTGGAATTAAAAAAAGAACTAAAAAGATAGCAAGTTTTTTCATCGGCTTCACCTATAAAAATTTATGAAAAAAAGAAAAGATTTAGTCCTTTCTTTTCTTAATTCAAGTCGTAACTATTTTACTCACCTACGGACAGTTTTTAAAAAGCCAAAAAAATGACCTAGACTATCTCTAAGCCATTTCTCTTCTTAAAATTGA
>CALVLG010000011.1 GCA_944336815.1 uncultured Bacilli bacterium
TACTACTCATGATAGTATTTATAAAATTTTAACAGAAAGTGGATATAAAGATGAATCTGCTAAAGAAGTTATTGATTACAGAAGCGCTATTTGGCGTGGATATGAAATAATTAAAGAAAAAGGATTTATTTCAACTAATGTTTTAGTAGAACTTCAAGGAATGATTGAACACAATAAAGCTGGTGTAAGAAAGAATCCTGGAACAAAATTAGTTAATAGTAAAACTGGAGAAGTAATTTATACTCCACCACAAGAAGAGAAAGAAATTAGAGATTTATTAAAAAATCTTGAAGATTATATTAATGAAAATGAAGATGAAGTTGATCCGTTAATCAAAATGGCTTTAATTCATTATCAATTTGAATCTATTCATCCGTTTTATGATGGAAATGGAAGAACTGGAAGAATACTAAATGTTTTATATTTAGTATTAAATAATCTTTTAGATAGTCCTATTTTGTATTTAAGCAATTACATTAATAAGAATAAAGATCAATACTACAAATTATTTACCGAATTTAGAGAAAATAATAATTATGAAAATTGGATTATTTATATCCTAAAAGGAATAGAAGAAACATCTAAAAACACAATTGAATTAATTAAACTAATACAAGGTGAGATGGAATCTTATAAAGAAGAATTTATGACTAAATTACCTAAAATATATTCTGATGAATTATTAGATTCATTATTCTTTGAGGTATATACTAGAATCAATTATATTGAAGATAGATGTGGGGTTACAAGACAAACTGCTGCTACATATTTAAATAGTTTAGTTGATGCTGGACTTTTAGAGTTTGAAAAAGTAGGTAGAGAAAGTATTTATAAAAATACTAGATTAATTGATTTATTAAGTAATTTTTAAAGCTTATCATACCGATAACGGTATAATGGCAAAAAAAATAACTAGATGATTGGTTTCATCTAGTTTTAATACGCTATATTTTTACCATTTGAATTGTTTTCCTATCAACTATCTTTAACTTATGTTTATCTTTTAATATTTTATCTAATTTATTATAATCAAATATTCTATTAATTAATGAAACTATAAATCTTAAAGCTGAATTGACTTGTTGTTCTAATGTACATTCCTATAATGTACTCATTTCATATCCTATAGCTAAGTAATGAGCTACATATTCATACATGTATTTTATTAAATATTTATCCATCTTTTTATCAAATAGAATTATTATGTTTAAAAACTCTTCATCAATGATATTACACCAACTATTTTTTCTTCTTATTTTTCTTCTTTCTTTTTCTATTTTATCTATCTGTTACCCATCAAATTAATATAAATTTATCAATTTTGAATTAAATTTTATTAAATTCTATATTAGTTATATGATATTATGAGGATTTTAAACAATCCTCTTTTTGGATGTAATAGCCCTTTGAAGGAGCCTTTGTGATTCCATTTTTTTACCTTTGAATTTCGAGGTTTTATAATGTAAACAAAAATTCGGAATGTTTTTATTTGCTGGCAATCTTTTTTAAAACGTGTTTGCTTTTTTTAGAAAACATGATATTCTGTTTATAGCTAGGAGTAAAAAAATGAATTGTATTTTTTGTGATATTGTTAATGGCAAAAGTCCTTGCCGAAAAATTTATGAGGATGAAGTAGTAATTGCAATAATGGATATTGAACCTTTTTGCGATGGTCATGTGCTTATTATCCCTAAAAAACATTATACTGATATGATGGAACTACCAGCGAATGTTTTAACGCATATAAATGAAGTGGCAAAATTACTTACGCCTAAAATAATGCGAATGTTAGATAAAGTAGGAATGACGGTTAGTTATAATTATGGTGAAAAGCAAAAAGTAAAACATTTCCACATGCATTTATTACCAAATATCGATGATGATCCTACTAAGACTGTTCAAGAAGTTTATGAAAAATTAAAAGAAATATCAGAGTAATCTGGTATTTTTTTAGAAAATCATAATATATTATCCTGAGGTGAATGATGAATAATATAGATTTATTAGTAGCCGATTTTTGGCGTGAAATAGATACTTTTACTGTTTCAGAAATAAAAGAACATATTTATGAAAAATTAAAGACGGTTCCTTTGGAAACAAAAGAAAATATGAATGCTTTTTTTAAAAATTTTCCTTTTTGGGGGACATTTGATAATGATGAAAATAATTTGATTAAGCAAGTTAGTTCTTTTTTGAAAGATAATGTGGTTTCTTTAAAAGAATTTTATCAAAGTTTAGGTGATTACCGGTCGAAAAAAGTTTTTTATGCGATTGTTAATAATTGGTATAACTATGATTTTTTAACGTTAGAAGAAGTTAGTGACAAAACATTTACTCATTATTTTGATTTAGATATTATACCTTCTTGTCAAGAAGAAGTTTTTGTTGATTTAGGCGCGTATACCGGTGATTCTATCATGGATTTTATTAAAACTTTTGGAAGAGATAGTTATCAAAAAATATATGCTTATGAAATGACTAGTGATAGTATAACTTTTTTAAAAGATAATTTACAAAAATATCCAGCGATTATTTATCGGGAAAAAGCAATCGCTGATTTTGTTGGTAAGGGAAAAATAATTTTAAATCAAATAAGTAGTTCGGCCAATCAAATTAAAGAAGCTGAAAATGGCTTACTAGAAGTAACTACTTTAGATGAAGATGTTAAAGAGAAAATAACTTTTTTAAAAATGGATATTGAAGCTGGGGAATATGCGGCTTTAAAAGGAGCTACTAAACATATATGTGAAGATAGTCCTAAATTAGCAATTTCAATTTATCATGGATTTACTGATTTTATTAGAATTTGGCAATACATTTCGGCAATTAATCATGAATATAATTACTATCTGCGTTATTATGGGGGACCAATTTTTCCAACAGAAATTGTTTTGTATGCTATACCAGCAAAAGTTTTCAGAAATTAGCACTTTCTATTGACAAGTGCTAAAAAAAGAGTATAATGATAATTGTGAAAGGAATGATTGAAATGAAATTAGTACCTAGAGATTATTATTTAGATGATTTATTTAATCACTTTTTTGAAGGAGATGAAAATAAAATGAAATGTGATATATATGAAAAAGATCATGCATATCATATTGAAATGGATATTCCTGGTTTCAAGAAAGACGAGATTAAAATCGAATGCAATAAAGGAAATTTAACAATTACGGCTGAAAAAAATGAAACAGATGAAGAAAAGAAAGATAAGAAGTATATTCGTCGTGAACGGGTATATGGAAAATATCAAAGAAGTTTCTATTTAGGGGACATTGATGAAGAAAATATTGAGGCATCTTTTGAACATGGAACCTTAATGGTAGTAATTCCTAAAAAAGAAGAACAAGAAACGAAAAAATATATTGAAGTAAAATAGTTTCTTACTTCTTTTTTTTTGGCTTTGGTGATGTTATAATACAGTTGTTAGGGGATTTTATTATGATTATTACAAAAGAGAGAATTTTTATGTTACCGGGTGAAGATATAACAGATGGTAGAATTTGTTATTCAAGAATGGCTGAACGTATAAGTTTAGAGCAAAACATTGACAACAGGGAATTATTGGTAAATGTTTCACCAGTTTGGATATTTCGGAATAAAGAGAATGAAAGTAAGTTTAAAAGACTTTTTTTTGCTGAACGTTTTCCGGCTAATAAGCAAGATCTACTTTTTTTACGACAAGTGTTATCTGTTTTTCAAAATAAAAATATAGCTAACATTTATCAATTATATCAAAGCTATGGCACTTATAAACATTTTCCAAGCCTTAGTTATTTAAGAGAAGCTGATTTAGAAAAGTTAGATGACTATTTACTTGTGAACGAACAAGAAGAGTATAATAAACTTGTTAAAGTTTATACAAATAAGTGTCCAGTTATTGTTAGTCAAAACATGAATTTTGGTATCCCAATAAATGAGCATGATTTAAACCTTTTAAGAAGTTTAGGAAGGAGAATACGATGAGTTTTATAAAGACACCTGTTAAAGGAACAAGAGATTTTTTGCCTAATGATATGGCTTTAAGAGAATATGTTTTAAAAGTTATGAAGGATACATATCAAAACTTTGGTTTTCTTATTATGGGGACGCCAGCACTTGAACATATTGAAAATTTAACAAGTAAACAAGGGGGAGAAAATGAAAAGTTGATTTTTAAAATTTTAAAAAGAGGCGAAAAATTAGATTTAGCTAATGCAAAAAATGTTGATGATCTTGTTGATAGTGGCCTTCGTTATGATTTAACTGTTCCTTTGACAAGATTTTATGCTAATAATATGAATAACCTTCCTAGTCCGTTTCGAGCTTTTCAAACAGGGTTTGTGTGGCGGGCTGATCGGCCTCAAAAGGGTAGATTTAGAGAATTCATGCAATGCGATTTAGATATTTTGGGTGAGAAAACGAATTTGGCTGAAATTGAACTTATAACTGCTGTGCTTAGTTTTTTAAAAAAGTTAGATTTTAAAGGCTTTGAAATTAAAATAAATGATCGCCGTATTTTACTACAAATGATTTTAGCGGCGGGCCTTCCTTTAGAAAAAGCTGACTCTATTTTAATTTCTTTAGATAAAATGGACAAAGTAGGAATAGATGGGGTTAAAAAAGAGTTATTAGAAAATGGCTTTTTAGAAGAACAAGTTGGTGCTTATTTATCTTTGTTTAATAATAAAGGGTCAGTGCGTGAATTTTGTGCGACATTCCAAATGGCAGAAGATGTTATTTTGAATTTAGAAGAAATTATCGATACTGTTGCAAGTATTTCAGATGCTAAATTAGTATTTGATCCTACTTTGGTACGAGGAATGAGCTATTATACAGGTCCTATTTTTGAAATTAAAGTTGATGGTTTTGAGGCTTCGATTGGTGGTGGTGGCCGTTATGATAAGATGGTCGAAAAATATGCTAATATTGCTGTACCAGCAGCGGGCTTTTCAATTGGGTTTGAAAGATTATTACTTCTTTTAAATGAAAGAAATTTTATTATACCGGAAGAAAAAAAGAAAAAGGCCTATATTTTGACGGCCCAAAATAAAGAAGTATGGGAAAAAGCTAAAGCCGAAAGAGAAGCAGGTCTTATTGTTAAAATTGCTTATCGAAATAAAAATTATAAATTTCAGAGGGAAAGTTTGGAAAAGGATGGATATGAAATAATTGAATGGTAAAAACTTCCATTCTTTTTTTTGGCAAAAATTCCATAGTATAGATAGGTGATTTTATGCGTAAATATGTTTTCTTGTTTGGGCTTATTATGGTATCGTTATGTATTTTATCGATTAAACCTAGCTATGGGTTAGAAAGTTATCAAACGAAAGAAATAGAAGTTTCTTCTAATGATTTTTTGGAGTTTGTTCATAATGAGGGAATAAAAAATATTAAAAGAATTTGTACTGATTATTATTGTGAAGACTTAAGAGGCTCAAGTATTGAAAAAGCTTTTAGCCGTTTTTTAGATAATTATGAAATTTATTTGACAGAAAGATTTGATGAAGCCCAAGCTTTGGAAATGATGTTAAAAGGTTTTCCAATTACAAAAATAGAAACATTATACTAAGTCACCTTGGTAAATGTTTCTTTTTTTCATTTCTTTATCAATATCGTTTAAAACACAAAATTTTTTAATAAGCCATGTAGGGGCGATTAAGTCTTCTTTTTTAGGGTCGCCAGTAATACGGTGGATAACTATCTTAGGGTTTAAAAGTCTTAATTCATCACAAACGATGTCAATGTATTCTTCTTTAGTTAAAAGATGAAAGGGGTGTTTTTCGTAATATGTGGCTAAAGGAGTATCTTTTAAAATGTGGAGCATGTGAATTTTTAGGCCATCGATAGCTAATTCATTTAAGTATTTTACAGTTTCTAGCATATCTTCTTTAGTTTCACCTGGAAGGCCGTTTATAATGTGGACAACTGTATAAATGCCTCGTTTTTTTAATTCTTTTACACAATTAGTAAAGTTTTCTAAGGTGTGGCCACGATTAATAAAGCGAAGTGTTTTAGCGTGAATGCTTTGTAAACCAAGTTCAACAATTAAAAAAGTTTTTTTAGACAATTCTTCTAAATAGTCCATAGTTTCGTTAGTTATGGCATCACTTCGGGTGGCAATGTCAAGACCAATTACATTAGGTAAAGATAAAACGCTTTCGTATTTTTCTTTTAATACTGGTAGAGGAGCAAATGTGTTTGTCCCAGCTTGGAAGTAAGCAATTGTTAAACCGTTTGGCCATTTATGTTCCATTTGGGCTTTGATTTTTTTAAATTGGGTTATTAAATCATCATTTGGGTTGCCGGCAAAATCACCACTTTGATGAGAACAAAAAATACAGCCTCCTTTTTCGTAATTAGGACATAAAAAACCGGCATTTAAACTTACTTTAAATACTTTTTGACCAAATTTTTGCTTATAAAAATAGTTTAATGTGTGGTATCTTTTGTTATCTAATGTATATTGAAAGGTCATTTTTTCATCTCCTACTAGAAAAACTTATAAACCTATTATATAATAAACAGAGAAAGTAGAGAAGCATTTATGACAAAAGAAGAATTATTACAAGAAATAAATCGATTTGCTAAACAGGTGGTCTTGCATATATTAAGAGACTACCAAGATACTTTGGGTTTTAAAAATGATATGCGCTTGCGGGAATTATTAAAAAAAGACTTTGTTGTTTTAGATGCTCAAGAACTTCCACATGAAGATGATGGTTTAGTGCATATTTATTTAGATAAAGAAGATGTAAAAGGACTATCTTTTACTGAAATGGCTAATGTTATAAAAAAAGATATTTTAGTTCGAGAAATATTTCGGTATATAATTCATCCAAGTTTAAATGAAGATAAGAGTGAGTATGGGGAAGTTTTTTCAAATAAAATTACTGAAGGACTAGTGCTTAAATATGCTGAAGATTTTTCAGTGCGACACGGACTTGGTACTCCAAATGTTCATGATGAAGAAGCAAAAATGATGGCTACAGTGTTATTAAATGGAATACCTAAAGAAGTTAAAAAAGATGCTTTATTTTTTCAGTATCAATATCCTTTTATGTTAAACTATTATAAAGTAGGAACAGGTAAAGATTTTTTTAGTCAAATCCAAAATGGGGAATTAAAAGAAAAAGTGACTATTAATGAAGTGCCCGAAATTATATATAATGAAGCTGAGGTATATCGAAAAGGTTATGGCCGTGGTTTTTTAAAAGCATCTTTGGTTATTGTCGCATGTTTGTTTTTAGGGGTCTTTTTAGCTGTTTTACTTCTTAGGTAGATTGCTATTTTTTCTTTTTAAATGTATAATGAAAGAGGATAGATTGGGGTATAGCTATGTATAATCAAATGGATGAACATTTTAAAGTTGATTATCAAAATGCCAAAAGTAAAAAAGAAACTATTTTTCAAGGCGAAAAGTATCGAATTACAGTTTTAACTGAGAGATTAGTTCGCTTGGAATTTAATAAAGATGGCATTTTTTGTGACGATTTGACTGAACAAGTTCTTAATCGTAATTTTCCTGTGCCTCAATTTAAAGTAGTTGAAGATACTAGATATTTGGAAATTACAACTAAATATTTTATGTTAAAGTATCAAAAAGAAAAACCGTTTGAATCTTTAAATATTGAAATAATGCTTTTAAATACAGATAAGTCTTGGTATCCAAAGAATAAGGAAGTACGTAACTTTAAAACTTCAGGACTAGGTATTTTTTTAACAAAACCTGATTATCAAAAAGGTTTATATTCTGTTGATGGTTTTGTTTCTTTGGATGATAGTGCTAGTATGATAGTGAGTGAAGATGGTTTTTTACTACCAAATACTAGACCTAGAACAGATTTATATGTTTTTATGTACCGAAGAGATTTTGGCCTTTGTTTAAGAGATTATTTTATGCTTACTGGTTTTCCTTCTTTGTTACCAAGATATGCTTTGGGAATATGGTGGAATAAAAACGAAATATATAATTTTAATGATATAGTTTCATTAGTAAACAATTTTAATAAGTATGAAATACCTTTTTCGATTTTGTTATTAGGGGAATTTTGGCATTTAAAAGACGCGAAAAATTTAGAGGCTTATAAAACTGGTTATACTTTTAATCGTAATTTGTTTCCTGATCCGGCTCATTTAACTAAATATTTACATGAAAGAGGCATTCGGCTTGGGCTTACACTTGATCCGAGTGAAGGAATTATGCCTCATGAAGATCATTATGAAGAAATTGCCCGTAATTTAGGAATTAATGAAAAAAGAACTATTCCTTTTAATGTTTTTGATAAATCGATTTTAATGAATTATTTTCATTCTTTAATTAAACCACTAGAAGATAAAGGCGCTGATTTTTTCTTTATTCTTTATGATAATCCAAAAGATTTATTAACACTTCGTGCTTTAACAAGGTATCACTATATGGATATTGAAAAAACAGAAAGTAAACGAGGCCTTGTTTTAGCACGTAACGGGTTAGTGGCCTCACATCGGTATCCTGCTTTATATAGTGGGCAAACAATGGTTTCATGGCAAACTTTAAATATTTTACCATATTTTAATTCAATGGCAGCTAATAAAGGTCTTTCTTGGTGGAGTCATGATATAGGTGGCTACCAATATGGAATGGAAGAGGCTTTATTATATATAAGATATATTGAATTTGCTTGTTTTAGTCCAATATTTCGTTTAGCTTCAAAAAGAGGTAAATATTATAAAAGGGAGCCTTGGATGTGGGATGTTAAAACGCTTAATATCGTGGCTAGTTATTGTGTGTTAAGACATCGTCTTATTCCTTATTTATATACAGAAAATTATAAGTATCATAAGACAGGTTTACCACTTGTGCAACCGCTTTATTATATGAATCCGGCAATTTATGATGAACCGGCTTATAAAAATGAGTATTATTTTGGAACTGAGCTTTTAGTTGCCCCGATAACGACACCTAAAGATACCGTTATGAATCGAACTGTAAGTCGCATTTATTTACCGGCTGGTATTTGGTACGATTTTAAAACAGGTAAGAAATTTCCAGGAGATAAGCATTATGTTACTTTCTTTAAAGATGAAGATTATCCCGTATTTGCTAAAGCTGGTTCGATTATTCCGCTTGCCAATTTAGAAGAAAATAAAAATGATACGTCACCACCGAAGGGGATGGAAATTCATATTTTTCCAGGTAAAAGTAATATTTATACATTGTATGAAGATGATGGCGTTACTCAATTAGAGAAAAAAGGGTATTTTATTAAAACGGCCATTGACTATAATTATTTACAAAATAACTTTACGGTTATTATTAGACCAGTTGAAGGTAAAAGTGGGATTATACCAGATTATCGTGATTATAAGATTCGGTTTAGAAATACAAGAAAAGCGGATGAAGTTGTCGTATACTTAGATAAAGAAGTTTATAGCTGTAATAGTTATGTTTCAGATGCTGATTTTATTGTCGAAGTGAAAAATGTTAAAACAACAAGTCAGTTATCAATTAATTGTAAAGGAAAAGATATTGAAATTGATGCTGTGCGTTTAATTAATGAAGATATTGATTCTATTATTAGTGATTTACAAATTAAAACGGCTTTAAAAGAAATGATTAGTGAAATTGTCTTTAGTAACTTAGAAATTAAAAAGAAAAGAATTGCTATTCGCAAACTAAAAAATAAAGGTTTAGATAACAAGTTCGTTAAAATGTTCATGCGTTTATTGGAATACGTATCGGAAATTTGACAAAAGGGCTTTTTTGGCCTATAATATCCTCCTATAAAAAAGGGGGATTTTTTATGACACGTGAAATGTTTGAAGAATATGTTGATAAGATTTCGGCTTGTGTTAATATTTATGAACATCAAAATTATAGAGGGGCCCAGAATCACATGTGGCTTTCTGGTGATCAAAAGAAAATAATCTTTTCGATTAGTGATTATAATGTCGCGCATTTATTAGGGGTAAATACGGAAATTATTCGCGAAAGATGCCTTTTGTCTTCCGAACAAACATCATATAGTATCTTAAATTATTTAATTAGTCATAAATATCAAGTTTATAATAAATGTTTTTTAGATGGAAAAGTATTTAATCCTTTTTCAAAATATATCGATGAAAAATTAGCGGCTTTTTGTAAAAATATTTTTCCTAATTTTCGCGAAATTGAAGCAGTTGTAGAAGTAGATAAAGAAAAAACTTATCAAAGTGAATATTCTAATGAATTAATGGATGTTGATTTTTTTGTACTCCGAAAAAGAGAAGGTCTGTTGTATGCTTTAGGCTTAAGAAAATTAGAAAATTCTAAAAATAGGTATCAACCAGTTACTTCAATGTTAGTGAATAATAGAACTAAAGATTTTTTGAAAAAATATTTATGGAAACAAAACTGGTATTATGTAAATGGCTTTGAAGTTCGAGATTATGATGTTACGTTAGAAAAATTTCGTTTGACTTATAAAGATGCTATGGACAAGATTTTGGCCTTACAAGGATACCAACGTGATTATAAAGGGTCTATTTGTCTTTCTAATGATGCTTTAAATATTTTAAAAACTTTTATTACCATGTCTAATCAACAAAAAGAAATAACTATTTATGTTGAATGGCTAATAGATACATTACAAAACATTCAAAGTAAAAAACCGGAAGATTTAGAAGACTATGAATTTGAATTTTTGCGAATACCTGAACAAAAATTATTTAATAAATTAACCGAAGAAGTTCAAAGGGTTTGTTTTACAAGTGAAAAAAGTGGCTTATCTAATGAGGCTGTGATAGATATTTATAAAGAAAATAAAAAATTAAAAGAAGAACACGATGGAATGGCTAATGAAATAGCTACACTAAGAGCATGTTTGAATGCCCAAAAAGAAGAATTGTTAAAATTAAGACAAGAGAAAGATAGTAGTACTTTTAAATTACAAAGGATTCAAAAAATTGTTAATGAAGAAACGTTTGACAAGCCAGAAGAAAAAAATTAAAATATATTATAAGAAATGTGTGTTGGAGGAGTATTTTTTCCATTATTATTGAAGAGACTTTGTGGGTGGTGCAAACAAAGAGATAAGAAAAAAGAAGATACCAATTTAAGCATAACGGGTTTTCTCACGTTACGAGAAAAAGTGCATAGATTCTATGAAATAAGGTGGCACCGCGGTTTATAAATCGTCCTTATGTTAGTAGGGTCTTTTTATTTTTTAGAAAGAAGGTTTTAGAATGAAAAAAATATGGAATGTTTCCTTAAATAAAGAAAGTGTTTTAAAAGAAGTTACTTTATATGGTTGGGTTGCCAAAAAAAGAAATTTAGGGGGCTTAATTTTTATTGATTTACGTGATAGATCAGGGATTGTTCAAATTGTTATAAGACCAGAAGATACTTGTTATGAATTAGCTGAAAGTTTAAAAAATGAATATGTTATTCAAGTAACAGGAAAAGTTGTGGAAAGGGAAAATAAAAATAAAGAATTAGTAACGGGGGAAATTGAAATTTTGGTGGTTTCTTTACAAATTTTAAATACGTCGTTAGAAATTCCATTTCAAATTACCGATGAAACTAGCGCTTTAGAAGATACCAGATTAAAATATCGTTATTTAGATATAAGAAGAACGCCAATTAAAGAAAAACTTATTTTACGTCATAAAATTATGCAGGCTATTCGTTCTTTTTTAAGTGAACATGATTTTATTGAGGTTGAAACACCAATTCTTTGCAAGTCAACACCAGAGGGAGCAAGAGATTATTTGGTTCCTAGTCGAGTAAATAAAGGCAATTTTTATGCGTTACCACAAAGTCCGCAATTATTCAAACAACTTTTAATGGTTGGGGGAATGGAAAGATATTTTAAAATTGCGAAATGTTTTCGGGATGAAGATTTAAGAGCTGATAGACAACCTGAATTTACGCAAGTTGATATGGAAATGAGTTTCGTTTGTGAAGAAGATGTCATGGATATTACAGAAAAGTTAATTGCTGATGTTTTTAAAAAAGTAAGAAATATTGATATTGAATTACCTTTATTAAAGATGAAATATGATGACGCAATAAAATATTATGGTTCTGATAAACCAGATTTGCGTTTTGAAATGAAAATTATGGATGTTACAGATGTATTTAAAAAGACAAGTCTTGCTTTTATTCGTGATGGTTTAGAAAGTGGGCAAGTTGTCAATGCGATTGTGGCTAAAAATGGAGCCTCATATTATTCGCGGAAAGAAATAGATAAGTGTACTCTTTTTGTGAAAAATTTAAAAGCTTCTGGTTTAATGTATTTAAAAAATGAAGAAGAATTAACCGGAAGTATTGTTAAAAATTTAAGTGCGGAAGAAAAAGAAAATTTATGTCAATCTTTGGCCTTAGAAAAAGGTGATGTAGCTTTTCTAGTTCTTGGCGAATATAAACTTGTTAAAAATGTTTTGGGGGCTTTACGTTTAAAAGTGGCTAAAGATTTAGAAATGATTCCTTCTCATGAATATAAACTTTTATGGGTAACTGATTTTCCAACTTTTGAATATAGTGAAGAAGAAGGACGTTTTGTTGCTTGTCATCATCCTTTTACATCGCCAAAAGATGAAGATGTTGATAAGTTATTAAAAGATAAAGAACATTGCTATTCTAAAGCATACGATATAGTTATTAATGGATACGAAGCAGGTGGGGGATCAATTCGGATTCATAATGAAGGAATTCAAAAGAAAATGTTTGAAGCTTTAGAATTAACTCCAGAAGATATTCAAAATAAGTTTGGTTTCTTTGTTGAGGCTTTAAAATATGGAACGCCTCCGCATGGTGGTTTAGCTATTGGGTTAGATCGTTTAACAATGCTATTAAGTGAAACTGATAATATTAGAGATGTTATTGCTTTTCCAAAAACGGCTAGTGCTAGTGACTTAATGAGTGATTGTCCAAATACGGTTTCAAAAAAACAATTAGAAGAATTAGGAATAGAAATAGTTAAAAAGGCTTGAATTCATTATAAATATTTTTTATAATACTTTTGAAAGCGATGAAAAAAGAGTAGTAATAAGGATTCTTTTTGATAGAGAGATAAGGTTTGGTGGAACTTATTAAAAGAACTTATGAACTTGCTTTTGGATGCTATGATAGGATACACTCCTTTATCAGGATAAAGAAATAAGTAAGGTGGTACCACGGGTTAATCTCGTCCTTTGTGGTACTACCTTTTTTTAAAGAGGTGAAATTTATGGAAACAAGAGTGATTTTGGAAAATATATTTATGTTTTTGCTTTTCTTTTTAATAATTTTTGTTATTATATATTTTGTTAATTTGTCAAAATATAAATCAAAAAAGAAAAAAGAAATTATGGAAATAGCTCATTTAATTAGGAGATTTAAGTTAAATCCGAAGCTGTTACATATAAGGCAAATGATATTGTGGATAAGTATTATTGATGCTTTTATTATTTCATTTGTTGGGACTTTTGTGTTTATGTTACCGGTTAAATATGTTTGGAAATTTTTAATTGGTTTTGTTTTATTATTTGCATTAATATATGCTTTGTTTGAAATATATGGTAGACATTTAGTTAATAAAGAGAGGAATGATAAATAATGAATATGATGGAAATTGAAAAAAAATGGCAAAATTATTGGGATGAGCATCAAACTTTTAGGGCAATAAATAATGATAATACAAAGAAACCTTATTACATTTTAGTGGAATTTCCTTATCCTAGCGGCGCTGGTTTACATGTTGGGCATGTAAGAAGTTATACAGCTCATGATGCGATGGCTAGAATGAAAAGAATGCAAGGATATAATGTGTTATTTCCAATGGGATGGGATGCTTTTGGAGCACCGGCTGAACAATATGCGATTAAAAATCACATTCATCCTAAAGAGGCTGTTAAAGAAAATATTCATAATTTTAAAAGACAGATGAAAACGTTGGGTTTTTCTTTTGATTGGTCAAGAGAATTTTCAACAGCGGATCCAGAGTATTATAAATGGACACAATGGCAATTTTTACAATTTTATAAACATGGGATGGCATATAAAGCGACTGTTCCGGTTAATTGGTGTCCAAATTGTAAATCGGTATTATCTAATGAGGATGCAGCTGGAGGTGTTTGTGAACGTTGTGGTACACAAGTTGTTCAAAAAGAAAAAGATCAATGGATGCTTAAAATGGCTAGTTATGCCGAAGATTTATTAAAAGGCTTAGATGATACCCATTTTGCTGATCGAGTAAAACTTGGCCAAATAAACTGGATTGGAAAGTCTACTGGTGCCGAAGTAGATTTTAAAGTTGATGGTCATGATGAAAGTTTTACTGTGTTTACAACGCGGCCTGATACTTTATTTGGCGTAACATACTGTGTTTTAGCGCCAGAACATCCTTTGGTTTTAAAAATTACAACTGACGAATATAAAGAAGATGTCATAGAATATACTAAAAAATGTTCTTTAAAAAATGAGATGGAAAGAACTGAATTAAACAAAGAAAAAACGGGTGTTTTTACCGGTGCTTATGCAATAAATCCAGTAAATAATGAAAAAATTCCGATTTATATAAGTGATTATGTTTTGGTTAGTTATGGAACCGGAGCAATTATGGCGGTGCCTGCTCATGATGAAAGAGATTTTGAGTTTGCGAAAAAGTTTAATATTCCAATTATTCAAGTTTTAGCGCCTTCAACTGATCTAAGTACTTTAGAACCGCTTACGAAAGCGATGGAAGGTGATGGAGTTCATATTAATTCTTCTTTTTTAGATGGCTTAAATAAAGAAGAAGGAATTAAAAAAATCTTATCTTTTTTAGAAGAACATCATATTGGTAAAGCGAAAGTAAATTATAAGATGCGGGATTGGATCTTTTCAAGACAAAGATTCTGGGGCGAGCCAATTCCAATGATTTACTGTGAACATTGTGGCTGGGTGCCAATGGATGAAAAGGATTTGCCATTACTTCTTCCTGATGTTACAGAATATGAACCAACTGATAATGGGGAAAGTCCTTTGGCTAAAATAACTGATTGGGTAAATACGACTTGTCCAAAATGTGGAGCAAAGGCTAAAAGAGAAACAGATACAATGCCAAACTGGGCTGGATCAAGCTGGTATTTTTTAAGATTTATGGATGCACACAATGAAAAAGAATTTGCGAATATGGATATTATGAAATACTGGGGTAAAGTAAATTGGTATAATGGCGGGATGGAACATACAGCAAGACATTTACTTTATGCCCGTTTTTGGGTTCAATTTTTGTATAATATTGGCTTAGTTCCTAATAAAGAAATGATTGATATAAGAGTAAGTCATGGAATGATTTTGGGCTCTAATAATGAAAAAATGAGTAAAAGTAAAGGAAATGTTATTAATCCAGATGATGTTGTAAAGGAATATGGGGCAGATACATTACGTGTTTATGAAATGTTTATGGGTGATTATCAACAAGATGTTTCATGGAGTACCGAATCTTTAAGAGGCTGCAATCGTTTTGTTAATAGGGTAATTAAAATTGGCGAAAAGTTAAATGATAAAGAAGGCTATCAAAATCCAAGCAGTATTCATAAAACAATTAAAAAAGTAAGTGATGATTTAGTTACTTTGAAATTTAATACTGCGGTTTCAGCTTTAATGATTTTATTAAATGAAATGGAAAAGTATCCAGATGGTATTACAAAAGATGAGTATCGCGTATTCTTAACTTTATTAAATCCGATCGCGCCACATATTACTGAAGAGTTAAACGAACAATATTCGTTAGGAAAACCTTTGTGTGAAAGTGCATGGCCTATTTATGATGAAAATTTGATAAAAGATACTGAAAAGACAATTGGGATTCAAGTAAATGGTAAGCTTCGGGGTGAAGTTGTAGTTTGTGAAGATGATACAACCGATACTGTTAAAGAAAAAGTAGAAAAAATAGAAAATATGCAAAAATATCTTCAAGATAAAGAAATTGTTAAGTTTATTTATGTACCTAATAAAATAGTTAGTATTATTGTAAAATAAAAAAAGAAGGATAATGTGAATTATTTCATTTCAACTTCTTTTTTTGTTTCTTCGGTGTCTATATTGGCTAAAGCATATTCACAGGCTTGAATTACAAACCTAGAAAAAGTAAGTTCTGTTCCTTCAAGGGCTTTTTCTATTTGTTTAATTAGAGGGAGTGGAAAACGAATTGTTTTGTTTTCACTTTCTTTTTTTCTATATTTAAACGGAAGCCAATTTTTGTCCATGAAA
>CALVLG010000012.1 GCA_944336815.1 uncultured Bacilli bacterium
GCGATTAATAAAACACATGCAATTGTAAATACAGCTATTCCTATTTTCTTGGGGTTTCTTTGTTTATATTTTTCTAGTTTCATATCAAAAAATCACCTTATTTTCATAAGGTAATTCTACCATATTGCCCCCCCCCCATTGTCAATTTACATCTTGTTTACATAATTTTCTTTTATCATTTCTTTTCTTTTTCATAATTTTATAAAATAGAAATAGAATATAACCAAAGGAGCATATATAATATGAAAGTTAAAATTCAAAAAAATGTTATTGAAGTAAAAGAAGCAAAAGATTTTAAAACCAGATTATTAGGCTTTATGGGCCAAAAAAATATCCAAACTGGTATTCTCTTTCCTAATTGTAAAAGTATTCATACCTTTTTTATGAAAGAAAATATTGATGTCATAGGATTAGATGAAAATAATCAAATTATCTATATTTATCGTGATGTTCCCAAAAACAAAATTATAACTATTAGTAATAAACAAAAAACTAGTATTTTAGAATTACCTAAAAATACTAGTCAAAATCTTGTTATTGGTTCAGTTTTAAAATTTTTCTAAAACTATTCTTTCCATTCAAACACATACTCTAAAATTTGTACTTCATCACCAGGCTTAGCCCCTAAACGTTCTAGTTCCTCATCAACGCCCATGCCTTTTAATTTTCGGGCAAAACGTTTAACGCCTTCATCTTCTGTAAATCTTGTCATTTTAAACAATTTTTCAATTTCTTCCCCTTTTAATACCCATATACCATCTTCCTTTGTGATCGTATATGGTTTTTCATTTTTAAAGCGATAAATAATTGTACTTTCATACTCATCATCAGTATAAATTTTTTCCTCTTTAATTTCATCTAAAACGTCTCTTAAATGAATTAACAACGGTTCTAAACCTTCATGTGTTAAAGCACTGATTGGAAAAATTTCTTTATCCGGATATTTTTCTTTAAATTTCTCTAAATTTTCAGCAAAATTAGGCATATCCATTTTATTAGCTACGATTACTTCTCTTTTGGCAGCCAAAGAATCATTATATTTAACAATCTCACCCCGAATAATTTCATAATCTTTAACTGGATCTCTGCCTTCAGTGCCTGCCATATCAATTACATGGGCTAAAATACGGGTTCTAGAGGCATGTTTTAAAAACTTGGTTCCTAGGCCTATTCCTTCACTTGCCCCTTCAATCATTCCGGGTAAATCAGCAATCACAAAACTACGTTTATCTTTTAAAGTCACAACCCCTAAATTTGGATTTAATGTTGTAAAATGATAAGCGGCAATTTTAGGTTTAGCAAACGATACAGCGCCTAAAAGCGTGCTTTTACCAACACTAGGCATACCTACTAAACCAACATCAGCCATAACTTTTAATTCACACCGAATATATCTTTCTTCCCCCGGTTCACCTAATTCAGAAAAAGATGGAGCTGGTTTTTCATGGGTCGCAAAAGCTGTATTCCCCCGGCCACCACGGCCACCACTAACGACAATAGCTTTTTCATTATCTTTCGTTAAATCAGCTACAACTAAACCTGTATCCATATCATAAATTGTTGTTCCAAGTGGCACTTTTACAATTACATCTTCGGCATTTTTGCCCTTCATATTTTTGCCCTTGCCATTTTCACCTTTACTGGCTTTTAAAATTTTATGATATTTTAAATCAATTAAAGTTGTTAAATTCTTGTCAGCCACGAAAACAATATCGCCACCTTTACCGCCAGAACCACCATCAGGTCCACCCATTGGCACATATTTTTCCCGCCGAAAAGAAGTACAACCGTCTCCTCCTTTACCAGCCACAAGTTTCATTTTAACTTCATCAATAAACATATTTTCACCTACTTTACTTAATATTTTACCTTATAAGGCCATTATTTTAAAGTTTTTTTACTAAAGATAAGCAACTTCCTTCATAAGGTTGAAATCCTAGTTTTTCATAAAAGCCTATAACATTTACATCAACACAAAACAAAGAACAAGATGATATTTGTCTTTGAAAGTATTCTTGAACCCGCTCTTTATTAGCAAAAATATCATTAACCAAATTCATTCCTACATGCCACACACTTTTCTGATATTGTGGGGCCACGATTAAAAATTCAATATATAAAGAATTTTTATAGGCATAAAAGAAACAGCCCCCAATTAATTTATCATCTAAAAATGCGCCCCAGACTAAATCATTGCCTTTTAAAACTTCTTCTATGTAATAACTTTTTAATAATTCTTCATCTGTATAATAAATATTTTTTTCTGTAAAACAAACTTCTTGTTGGAGCCTTGCTATATCAACTAAATAATTTATTTCTTCTTTTTTTATTTCTCTTGTATAAAACATAATTCCTCCGCGTTCATACTTATACCATATATTTTAAGAAAAGGCAATTAAAAAGCATGAACACATGTCATACTATTTCTTAGCTTGGAATAAAGTAATAGCTATCAAAATGAAAACCACGATAACTAAACCAATAATAATTAAATTAATACTTTGAGGGTTATTTACTGCATCATTAACAACCGCTGCCGTCAAAAAATAATCGGAACAATGGTCTATTTGAAATTCAACATAACCATTTTTTACTTCAATGCCATGATCTACATACTCAATTTGATCTAATTCTGGATTATAATAGTAAATATATAATTTTTCCCCATTTTTAAAACGATTTTGAACATTTAATCTTACTGTTGTTTCAAGTGGTAAATCACCATGATAATCAAAAGTTATAATCAGTTTATCATTTTTAACTTCTTCATTAATCTTCGCTGTATTATTCGTATTAGCATCAAGAGATAAACGTAAATCTTCTTCAATATATAAGCTATCTTCAACGGCAATATCATCATCTTCGTTTTTTAAAAACTTCCAAGAATATTCTAAATCTCGTTCATAATCTTTAATTTCATAGTAGTAATAATCTTTAGTTTCTGTTTTTATCATTTTTGTTTTATTATTTTCCATAGCAATAACCTTATCAGGTGCCGATAAGGTTAATTCTTGGCTATTATTTAAAAGAAGCGCTTTAGAAACACTTAGCCCTAATAAACATAAAATGCCCACACTAAAAGTAGCTATTAAAAGCCATCGTTTCATACTCCTCTTCCTTTCTTTTTTAAAGTGTTAATAAAACAATAAATGGTAAAAACTGTAAGATAAACTTAACAAACATTACTATAAATATATTACGATTATTCCAAATATATATACTATTTAAAACAATCGCTGTCATATAATACATAACAAAATCTAAAATTGGTGTAACTCCACCACTAAAAACAAAATTCATTAATGGATATAAAAGGGCGCCCCCAAAAATAAAAACCCATTTGTTTTTAATAAATAAACTAAGTGATTTTCTAAATAACAATTCTTCAGCTATCACCGCAAAAACCATCGTTTTAAAAATAGCATAAGCTGGTGAAGATTTTAATAAATCTAAAATTGAAGCTGTGTTGGAATCAACGGAAATACCAGGTGCGATAAGTTCAGTTAAAACACCCATGACAATCCGCATTAACATAATCGCGCCAATCCCTAAAAGAATCCGGCCAATAATTTTTTTGAAAGTAAATTTTTCTTTTAAATCTTTCGCATCATTTCTTAAATCAGCCCAGTAAACGGCAATTATTATTACTGTAAACAAAAAGTCGCCTACGAAACTAACAATTGTTGTATCGCCCAAATTTAAGGCCACTGTTATTTGACTAGTCAAAAGCGAATAGACAAAATATAACAAATACATTAAAACGGCTTTTAACAATAATTTTGTTTCCACATTCCCCATAATATAAACCACTTCCTATAATAAGTGTACCATATTATAAATAAAACTAAGCTCAAAATTAAAGTCTTGACAAACACTTGACAAAAAAAGACTCCTATAAAGGAGCCTATCCTAGTTTACTATAACCAGAATAAAAGCCATCTTAACATAGTTCTTTCCCTTCCCTTCTATTCACTACTTTATTTACAATTATATTGTAGCACAAAAAGCAAAAATTTTCTAGTCCTTTTTTACCACCCATTTACGAATCAGCTTAAATAATTCAACCACTAAAATTGGTGTTAAAGAAAAAAGAATAATCCAAAGCCAATCTTTAAATGGTAAAATACTTAATGAGAAAAATTCCCGAATTGGTGGCACAAAAATGACTACGATTAAAGCTAAAATAGAAACAAGACAGGCTCCAAATAATATTGGATTTCGGGGCGAATCTTTACTAAATAGTGAGTAAACATTAGAATGCTGATTAAACGCATGAAAAATTTGTGATAAACAAAGAACCATAAAAGCCATCGTTAAAGCAATACCATAGCTTTGTTTTAATCCTATGTTATACGAAAGAAAAGTAATACTCGCTAAATAAAGGCCATAAAAAAGAACTCTAAAAACTAAGCCTTTTTGAAATAAAGTATCTTTCTTTCTAGGCTTTTTTTGCATACTATCTTTTGTTTCCGGATCAACACCTAATGCCAAAGAAGGAAACGTATCAGTCACTAGATTAATAAATAAAATATGAACGGCCATTAAAGGACTATCTAAATTAAAGAGCATTGTTACAAAAATAACTAACACTTCCGCTATATTGCCAGCCAATAAAAATTGAATAACTTTTTCAATATTTCGATATACTCGTCTACCTTCTCTAACTGCAACTGTAATCGTTGCAAAGTTATCATCTAATAAAATCATATCAGCGGCTTCTTTAGAAACATCAGAGCCCGTTATCCCCATTGCAACCCCAATATCAGCCGTTTTTAAAGCCGGAGAATCATTTACACCATCACCAGTCATTGCCACAATTTCTTTATTTGCTTGCAAAGTTTTCACAATCCGTAATTTATCTTCTGGCGTAACTCTGGCATAAACTCTAATATACTTAACTTTTTCTCTAAATTCTTCATCCCCCATAGATTGTAATTCTTGCCCTGTAATAGCTAAATCACCATCTTTTAAAATGCCTAGCTCACTTGCAATACTTTTCGCCGTTAAAAGATGATCACCTGTAATCATCACGACTTGAATACCCGCTTCATGACAAATTCTAACTGCCTCTTTAGCTTCCTTCCGTGGCGGATCCATCATGCCAATTAGTCCCAAAAAAGTTAGATCATATTCAATATTATCATTTTCACTTTTTGGCAACTTAGCTATTTCCTTTTTGGCAAAGCCTAAAACTCTTATTCCTTTTTCTGACATCTCCGTTACATAACCAAGTATTGCCTTTTTTTCCTCATCTTTTAAAACACAACAATCTAAAAGTTCCTCGGTTGCGCCTTTAGTATAAGCTATATACTTTCCACTTACTTGATTAATCGTGGTCATTCTCTTGCGCCCAGAATCAAACGGAAATTCAAATACTCTAGTAAAACCATCTATAATTTCTTCATACTGGATATGCTTCTTTTTTAAATAAACAAGTAAGGCCCCTTCCGTCGGATCACCAATTATTTTATCATCAAGAAAAGAAGCATTATTACATAAAGCCATTGCATAAACAAGGTCTTTCGAAACTTCTTCTTTACTATTTTCTAAAATCGCTGCCTTAGATAACACTTTTACAACTTGCATTTTATTTTCTGTAAGTGTCCCCGTTTTATCTGTACATATATATGTCGCGCTTCCTAAAGACTCAACTGCTGGCAAAGTTTTAACCAAAGCCTTTTTCTTGGCCATTCTCTCAACCCCTAGAGCCATTACAATCGTTGCCGTCGCTGGTAGACCCTCTGGAATAACCGAAATCGCCAAAGAAATTGCAATCATTAAAACGGCAAGTAAATTATCCCCTTGAATAAAACCAATTATAAAAATTAAAACACTCACTAAAATACCAACAATACTTAAAGACGTTCCAATCTTATTTAACTTTTGCCTTAATGGCGAATCTAATTCATCTGTATTTTGAAGTAAATGGGCAATTTTACCAACTTCAGTTTTCATTCCGGTTTGATAAACGACTCCCATGGCTGTTCCCGAAGTCACAATCGTTGAAGAAAACAGCATGTTTTTTTGTTCAGCTAAAGGTGTCTTTTCCGTACCTCTAAAATTAGCGTCTTTCAATACTGCGATACTTTCCCCCGTAAGCATTGACTCATCTACTTGTAAATTGTTTTCTAATAAAAGTCTTATATCAGCCGGCACTATCATTCCAGCTTCCAAATAAACAATATCACCAGGAACTAACTCACTAGCCAAAATACTCATTCTTTCCCCATCTCTTAACACTTGAGCCATCAGCGCATTAAGTTTTTGTAAAGCACTAAGTGCATCGGTTGCTTTCTTCTCTTCCCAAATACTAATAAAAGCATTTATAAAAACAATAATAACAATTACAACACCTTCAGCATTTTCCCCTAGAAAAAAAGATAAAACCGCTGCCAGAAGTAAAATAATAATCATCTTATCTTTTAATTGACCAATAATCATTTTCCCAAGACTTTTCTTTTTAGCTTGTTTTAAAACATTCCCACCATATTCTAAAAGTCTTTTTTTAGCCTCTTCATTCGTCAAACCGTCTTCACTAGTATTAAGATGTTTCATTACTTCTTCTTTGGTTTTATCTTGCATATTTTTTTATCACCTATCATAAGTTTAACACAAAATTTGGCTAAAAAAAAGCGCTTACGCTTCTACTTCGTAAACACTTACTTTCTTTTTATCTCTTCCTAATCTTTCAAAACGAACCAATCCGTTAACCTTAGCAAAAAGAGTATGATCTTTACCCATGCCTACATTTGTTCCCGGATAAATTTTTGTTCCTCTTTGACGATATAAAATGCTTCCAGCCGAAACAACTTGGCCATCAGCCACTTTCGCTCCTAATCTACGACCAGCAGAGTCACGACCATTTTTCGTTGAACCTTGCGCCTTAACGTGAGCGAATAATTGAAGATTTAAAGACATTCTATTCATTTTTCTCATCCTCTCTAATCGTTATATTCTTTGGATAATTTTCTTCTACTTCCTTTAACATTTCTAACATATTTAAAATAAGTTTTTGATTTATCTTTGTAACTTTTAAAACTTCGAAAATCACTTTATCTTTCAAAGTAGTAACTTTAATGGTATCACTTTCCAATTTTAAAATAGCATTTACAGTTGTAATCAAAATACTTGAAACACCTGCACACACAATATCTTTGCCATAATCATCATACATTGCATGGCCTAAAAAAGTGATTGCCACAATATTATCCTTTGTTTTTTTCCATTGTACTCTAATCATTAGCCAACAATACTTTTAATGACAACTTTTGTATAAGGTTGTCTATGTCCTTGTTTTTTACGATATTTTTTCTTTGGGCGATATTTAAAAACGATAATTTTCTTTTGACGTCCATGTTTTTCAACTGTTCCAATAACTTTAGCATTTTTAACGGTAGGATTACCAGATTTACCATTTACATAAAGTACTTCCGTAAATTCTACTTCACTACCTACTTCGTTTGGCAATTTTTCAACATAAATCGTGTCACCTTCAGAAACATAATATTGTTTACCACCTGTAACAAAAATAGCTTTCATTTCTTACCTCCTTTAATATTTTAAGACGCGCCATGAAGGTTGAGTTACCTCGATTTATAACCTTTTCTGAGCGGTTTTGATAAAAGCTAATTGCCTTCCAAAACATCTAAATTCTACCAAAAAAGAAAGAGGTTGTCAAACATTCTTATCTATTTTTAAACAAACTTTCATGAATTTTTTGCCTTTCCGAAACATAAGCCTTCTTTTCATAAAAAAAATGCCTTGTTTCTTTTTTTAAAACATCAATATTTTTAGTAAATTCATTGGCTATTTTTTTATATGGAAAGTCATATAAATACCGTTCTAAGTAAAAACGATGCAAGTAATAAGGAAATTGTTTTAAAACTAAAAAAATCTGCCAAAATAAGACCCCACATATAAAATAATTTTCTCCCCCCAAAAAGACATTATATAAAAAGAAAAGATAAAAACTTATAACAGAAACAATTTCATAAATAAAAAAAGCCCGTTTATAAGCCCAAAACTTTTCTAAAAAAGCATGTAAAAACACACTACCATCTAAAGGAATAATCGGTAATAAATTAAAAAGCAAAATTGTTTTATTATAAAAAGAAAAAAGTTCATTTTTAAAAGTCATTAAAAAAAGAAGTCCTTGAAAAAAGAAACCACCTAAAGAAATAATCATTTCTTTATTAATGGGCGCATTAAGTGGTTTATCAACTTTAGTAATGCCGCCAAAAGGATAAAACGTTACTTCTAAAACTTTATAAGAAAATAATTTAATAAAAAAAAGATGTCCCATTTCATGAATAAAAACAATTAAAAAGATATATAAGCTATTTTTAAAATAGCCACATAAAAAAGAAAGGCAAAAAAAGAAATAAGTCGTTATATGAATTTTAAAGGGTATTTTGATATTCTTCATAAGAAATAAATTTATCTTCCTTTTTAAACGCTAAAAAATAATAATCTTCCGTCGTATTACCTAATATATCGCCCGCCTCAACATAATCATATAATTTAAAAGCACAATCATCTATCATACCATACCAAACATCAACGCCATTTACCCCTTGAATAATAAAGACGTTTCCATATCCTTCTTTTTCCCCTTGATAAACAAAAAGCCCGCTTGTTAAAACTTCAATCGGACTACCTTTACTAGAAACAACTTTATAACCATCTAAATAAGGCTCCGGTGTATTTATAATATCCCCCGAAACCACTTGTTCATCTGGCTCTTTAACTGTTGGCAAAATACTACCAAAAACGTTATGATACCAATCATTTATTTTTGTAAACGTCAAATTACTTTCTAAAACAACTTTTTTAAAATTAGCTAAATTTTCCGGACTCAATTTAATATAAATAGTCGAAGCTAAAACCAAAATAATACTTAGTAAAACTTTAGTAAACATTCGACTTATTTTTTTATCATCTTTTTTCTTTACTGTTTGCATTGTTCTTTCTTTATGTCTTAATAAAGCCATTTCAACATCGTTCATCTTTAGTCACCCAGTAAAATATATGCTTTTTAAACTAAAAAAATTACTTATCGGTTGAACCAAAGCCGCCCTTTCTTTTCACCGTGCCTGTAACATCATCATCAGTAACAGCATACTTTTGAAAAAGCGCTTGACCAATCGCGTCCCCTTTATGAATTAAAATATCTTCATTACTACAATTAAAAAATTGTAAAAAGATATGTCCATCATTTTCTTCATTTTCAAAATAATCACTATCAACTATCCCAATTCCATTAGCCATGAAAAGGCCTTTTTTAGGACCACTACTTCGATTAACAAGCATGATGTATTCATCTTTAGCACAATAGGCTTTTAAACCGGTCGGTACTAGCGTTGGTTTAATACCTGGTTTAAAAACCGGAATAGTTATATCGATTGCCGCCTCAAGATCATACCCCGCCGCATCTTTTGTTTTTCGAATTGGTAAATGAATATCTTTATCTTCATAGCCTTTAACAACTAAAAAACCTCTTTTTCCCATTTAAAATCAACCCTTTCTAACAGTTTCAATATGTAAAACAACTCTTTTTTCAGCCAAAGAATTTGGCACCGAAATAATTTTTTGATTGCTACTACCAACATAATTTAAGTTTTTAAAAGCATCTTTTAACACAAACCGGCCATCAACCAAAACATCAATATTATTTAAAATCGTTTCTATATCTAAATCTTTCTTTTGCATCTTTAAAAGTTCTTCCCAAGTATACCCTGTATAACACCAAATCGTTTTTGTTGGATACTTTTCTTTAATTTCTTTTACAAGCTCCGCGATTAAAGGTCTATTTTGTTTAAATAATGGGTCTCCGCCCGATAAAGTTAGCCCATCACACCAATCATTATCTAATTCGGCCATAATTTCGGCTTTAGTTTCAGCGGTAAACTCTTCCCCATTACTTGGATTCCATGTTAACTGATTATGACAGCCCGGGCAGTTATGATCGCAACCACTTACCCATAAAACAACTCTTAAACCTTCCCCATTTACCATGTCAGCTTTAGTAATACTATGATACTTCATTTCTACACCGACTTTCTTTCCGCAATTTCAATTGTTTTAGCCCGTGAAAGCATATTTTGCCCATGAACTTTAGCGTAAGTTAAATAGCCACTTATACGCGTGACTTTCGTTAAATCATCACTTCCACATTTCGGACAAACATCCATATCTAATTCTTCATGCCCACAGTTATTACAATAAGATAAAGCCATATTAACACCAGCAAAGAACCCTTTATCCATTGCTCTAGTCACTAACGTTTTCATTGCTTTCTTATTATAAGCAATTGGATAACGAACATAAGTAATCTTTCCACCATCAAAATAAGGCCAAAATCTTTCTTCTAAATCTTGTTTTAAAATTGGACTAATATCTTCCCAAACCGCACAGTGAAAACTATTGGTCATGTATTCTTTTTCTCTAAGGCCAAAATTACCATATTTTCGTTTAAATTGTTCCATTTGTAAACCACATAAATTTTCCGCCGGCGAGCCATAAACAACATAAAGATACCCATCTCTTTCCCGGTATTCTTGAATAACATCATTTATATATTTCATTACTTCTAAAGCAAAAGCGCCATCTTCCACTAGTGACTTGCCATTATATAGTTCTTGTAATTCATTTAAAGCCGTCACCCCAAAAGAAGCTGTCGCCGTTTTAACAACCGGTTCAATCGCTTCACTTAGTTTTAAATGGCCCCCATAAAATCCTCCTTCACAAAAACCTAACGGAAATATACTCGCTTTTCGCTTACTTAAGTATTGATAAGTTTTCAAATGAATTTTCCGAATCATTTCTAAATAATCATGTAAAACTTCATAAAAGTCAGTATGTGTTTCTTGGGCTTTAGCATAAATCATCGGTAAATTTAAAGAAACAACGCCAATACTAAAACGACCCTCAAAAACTGGTTTATCTTTATTATCAAGTGGTTTTAAGCCCCCTTTTGGATACCAAGGCGCCAAAAAAGCCCGACATCCCATTGGACTAACAATTTTTTTATATTGCTTAAACATTAAAGGAACATAACCTTTTCCTGTTAACGATAAATAATCAGGATACATTACTTTCGCACTGCAATCTAACGCTTTCAAAAAAAGCCATTCCAGTGATTTTCCTTCCCCGTGAATATTTTTATCATAAAGAAAAACAATTTTAGGTAACATTAAAGGTTGCTTATAGCCATCTTTGCCCCACCCATTTTGATGAACCTCTAAAATCGTTTCACTAATTAAAAGGGCATTTTCATTTTCTTCATGGCCAAAAGAAAAAGTAATTAAAGGAAAGTCGCCTCTAGCCGTAAGCGTATTTATGGTATATTGTAAATTTTGATACCCCACTTTCGCTTCTTCCTTAACCTTTTTTTCCACATAACTACCAGCGCCATCTTCCCCATTATTCATTTCTAAATATTCTTTTTTATATTTTTCCTTACTTTTTAAAACATAAGGCTCTAGTAATTTATCTATTTCTTGAATCGTCATATCCCCATATTGCATACTAGCCGCATGAATAATAATATGCCCCATTAAAAACAACGCTTCTTCTAAAGTTTTAGGCTCATCATGCCAAACATTACTTAACCAAAAACCATTTTTAAAAATACTACCAATATCAAAAACAGAACTACTAAATGTATCCCTTCTTGCATCCATGTGATGAATATAAATATAACCTTCCTCACACGCTTCTATTTCTTCTTTAGCCAAAAAAAACTTTTTATATAGTTCCTTATTTAACGCTTCATAAGTCAAACTTCGTTGGGTGCTTACTAAGGCCGTATCGGTAGTTGTGTTTTCCGCATCCCCTAAATAACTAATTTTTCTAGCTTTTTCATACACCTTATCTAAAACATGCACGAAATTGATTTTATAATTTCGATATTCTCGGTAACTTTTTGCCACCAAAGGATTAACCCGTTCCAAAGCTGATTCCACACAATTATGGATTTGACTAACTTCAACATCGCTTGTTCCTGTTTCTAAATAATCTAATACAATTTTAACAACCTTATCTTCCGCTTCTTTCGTTAAAGTTAGCATCGCTCTTTCCGCGCTTTTCCGAATAGCTCTTTTTATTTTTTCGGGATCAAACTCTTCTTTATTACCATTTCGTTTAATAATTTTAATCCTTGTTTTTATTTCTGCCATAGTTTCTTTTCCTTTACTATACACTATATTATAGCAAAGCCAAAAAGCCAAAACGTGTGATTTATGCAACAGTTTACTCTTCACAACTTTATATTTATCCAAAAACTTATCAGTGACAATTGCAACACCCGAATACTTATGATAAACTAAACACAATGGAGGTGCTTTATGAACGATTTTCCTTTTGCCGAATTATATTTAAAAGAAGCACCTACTACGTTTTATAAAGGGGAATTTTTACCAATATTCCAAACTAACAAACGCGAGATTGCTTATATTAAAAAAGGCCGTGTTTCCCTAATGCGTTCTGATGAAGAAGGAAACCTTGTTTTCTTAGAAGAATATAAAGAAGACGACATTTTTTCTAAACTTTGGATATATAATGAAATGAATGACTTATTTATCGAATGTAACACTGATTGTGAAATCTATTTTTTAGACTTTTCGTTATTTATTCAAAACGAAACAAACAAATACACTTTATTTCTTTTAAATAAAATGTCTTCTTGTATTCGAAAGTTAAACAAAAAAAGCACTATATTACAAAAGAAAAGCATGGAAGATAAACTCTTAACTTACTTTAGAGCCCTTGCCAAAAAAGAAAATGCCAAACGTTTTGAAGTACCTCTAACATTCAAAGATTTAGCTGATTATTTAGGGGTTGATCGAAGTAGTTTAATGCGTAAATTAAATGATTTAGAAGCCAAGAAAAAAATTAAACGCTCTGGAAAAACTATTTTTTTGAAAAGTTAAAATTTCTTTTTTGAAAAAGCACAGTTGTCAAAAAAACATTCCAAAGGCCTTGCATTATTAATAAGCTAAATGAAAAACGTTTAAACATAATCATCCAAAGCCCTAAATAAAAAAAAGTATTTATTATTGTTCGAACTTGATACGCTTTTAATAGATGTTTAGGCGAAAACTTCAAATTAACTCCCCAAAAAATTAAATTATTTATTAAAAAATAATAATTAGAATCATATAAAACAAAGCCCAAGAAAAAACTAAGATACAAAATAGGTCCAATAATCTTTTCTCTACTATAACCAAAAAAAGAAACAAAGAAAAAATAAGGCCAAAGACTATTCATACGTAGCTCTTCCTCTTACCAAAACATAGTTTAAATCATGAACGTTAATAGCTAACGAAACATATACTTTTTGGGTTATTTCTTCTTTTAAAACTTCACTTACTTTACCAACTAAAATATTCCCCGGAATATCTGTAAAATCTGACGTATAAACAAGAGACCCCGTTTGAATTTCTTCTTTACTTGTAATATCTTTAATTACCATTTTATCCCCTTCTTTTTGTAACATCCCATAACTATTTTGTACTTTAACCGAATACATCGCCGCATCACTATTTAATAACGTAACTTCGCTATAAGACTGAAAAACTTGGCTAACTTTCCCAACTAATCCTTTTTCATTAACAACGACATCCCCCTTTTTAATTCCCTCTTTATCCCCTTTCAAGATTGTTACTTTATCAAAAAAAGTATATGGATCATGAATAATTACTTTGCTAACTATCCCTGTCTTTAAAAAGTCATCTTCTAAAGCATAAAGATCTAATAATTCTAAATAATTTTCTTTCATTCTTTCATACTCAGCATCTAAAACAACACTCTTAGCTAAATTAAAATCTTTTTTTATTAAATATGCATAAAAAAGTTCTTTTAAAAAAAAGAAAAGTGGTAAAGAAACCAATAAAAATATATAAAACCATTTCTTTTTCACCCTAAATTACCTCCATATCTTTCTAAAAAACTAAAATAAGACGATGCACCAACAATCACATGATCAATTAACGAAATGCCCATCATTTCCCCAATCTTTTTTAACTTTTTCGTTATTTCTATATCAGCTTTACTAGGTAAAATCCGCCCGCTTGGATGATTATGAACACATATAATTTTTACCGCATTTAATAAAACCGCTTCCCGAAAAATATCTCTTGGATGAACCAAACTTTGATTGCTTGTTCCCATAAATAACAACTTTCTTTCTAAAACGTAATTTTGACTATCTAAATAAAGAACATAAAATTTTTCTTGGCTTTCATGCCTAAAAATATTCTTAAAATACTCAAAAACATCTTTACTTTCTTTTATTTGTACCATTTCATCTTCTTGTTTTCTATTACATCTTTTTCCCAATTCTAAAGAAGCTAACAAAGTAAGAGCTTTTACTTCGCCCATCCCAAAAATCTTTTTTAAAGAAGCCATCCTAGCATTAGCAAGCCCATCAAGACCATGGTAATTTTTTAATATCTCTCTAGCCAAATCCAAAACAGAACAAGATTTAGACCCGCTTCTAAGAACGATTGCCAATAAATCTAAGTCAGTTAAATTTTCTATCCCATATTTTTTAGCTTTTTCCCGTGGTTTTTCTTCAAATGTTAAATCTTTAATTAAATAACTCATACTTCCCCCATCTCTTCTAAAATCTTTGTATTTAAAAACATAATCGTCTTATCATTTTCCGCTTTTAAAAGAAGCGTATTATATTCATCTATTTTTTGGGGATTAGAAACCACAAATTCTTTTTCATAATATAAAATATTTTCTTTTTGCAAAACATTAGCTATTTTTTGTAGTCCCTCTTTACTTTTAGATGCCCCGATTAAAACATGATAATATTTTTCACTTGGATAAATAATTGCCTCTGGATACTTAGCTTGAATTTTTTGGGCATTTTCTAAAGAAGCATAAGCCCCAATTTGTAAAGCATATATTGTTTCCGCATGATTAGTTTCTTTATTCAAATAAAATAAAGTGCCAAAGGCTAAAATTGCCCCCGTTAAAATAGCTAATAAAGATATTATGATTTTCTTTTTCATCAAATCACCACTTTAAGAATAACAAAAAAGACAAGCAAAACTTGTCGATTTTTAAACCTCACTTTTCTTAATAATATAAATTTTTTTATTTTTATAAAAAGCATAAAAAACATTTGCCACCATAATTCTTTTTTGAGCTAATTCTTTTAAAAGCCAATTTTTATCTTTTTTAATAAACTGTAAAGTTTTTTTATTAATTTCCCCATCTAAAATAAGGGGCATCGGATAACTAGAGCGAAGGCGAAATGGTTTATATTGAAAAATCGATAATTTGCCATTGGGTTCCAAAAAAGCGTATTCAATTTCTCGAATATCATGAATACTTTTTTGGCGCATACTTAAAAGTAAATCATCCATGCTATACCGTTGTTTAATCATTTCATGATAATTAACTTTGCCATTACAAATAATTAATGAAGGCTTTCCCCCAAAAAAAGTTCGAAAAGTCCGGGATTTAATACTAATGAAGGCTAGTAAAATTTCCAAGGCTCCAAGAATAGTAAGAGGGATAATCGTTTGCCATAAACTTTCATTTGTATTTTCAATTGAAATAGCAACTAACTCAGCCATTAATATGGAGACAATTAAATCAATGATTCCTAATTGCCCTATTTCTCTTTTTCCCATTAACCGATATAAAAAAATAATAAAGAAATAGAAAAAAATAGTTCTTCCCACAACAATTAAAATTTCACTCATATTTTTCACCTAAATATATTATGGAAAAAATTCTATTTTTTTAAACAAAACATATACTTTATTAGGTGATTAACATGAAAACTTTTAAAAAATATGGCAAAACACTTGGTTTCTTTACTATTTTTCTTTTCGTTTTCGCGGCAATTCTAACTTGTTTTAATCTTGGCAATCTTTTATATCAAAAAAGCACTGATACATTTATGATGATAGGCATGAGCATCGTATTTATGGTTATCGGTTTTAATTATGGCAAAAAAGCCCCTTCTAAAGGATATTTAGAAGGGTTAAAAATTGGTAGTCTTTTAATTTTCTTTCTATTAATCATTAACTTATTATTTTTTCAAACCGGTTTTGCTCTTTCCCGAATCATATATTACATCGTTTTAATATTAGCTAGCATTTTAGGAAGTATGGTTGGAATTAATAAAAAGCAAGATTAAGATGGAGTTAGGACAA